>NZ_RXXX01000048.1:0-19206 GCF_011006755.1 Anoxybacillus sp. MB8 | reverse complement strand
GGGAGGAAATCGGTTCCCTATCCATTCCAAATCCATTTCAGAGATACCCTATCCATCTTGCATTACACAAAATTCTTGACGGTACCGAAAAATACGAACGCTTTTTCATCATCTATAAATTATAGCATAATTATCCATCATTTTGTTCATCATTTTTTCACAAAAAATGTGACGATTGAGGAGGAGTTTTGTAGGGAATTGTAGAAATAAGTAATCAACCTTTCATAAAAGGAGGAACAGCGTATGAAATACAACATTCGCGGAGAAAACATCGAGGTTACACAAGCGATTCGAGAATATGTCGAGAAAAAAATTGGGAAGTTAGAACGTTATTTTGAATCAACGGAAGGAGTTACTGTTCACGTTAACTTAAAAGTATATAACGATAAACAATCGAAAATTGAAGTAACGATCCCAATGCCACAAATTGTATTGCGTGCGGAAGAGCGCCACGACGATATGTATGCGGCAATCGATTTGGTTGTCGATAAACTCGAACGCCAAATTCGTAAACATAAAACGAAAGTGAATCGAAAAATGCGTGAAAAAGAAGTAAACGGTGTGACGCTTACAACAACTGCTCCTGTCGCAACAGAAGAGCATGAGGAAGAAGAATTTGAAGTTGTACGTACGAAGCGTTTTAGCTTAAAACCGATGGATAGTGAAGAAGCGATTTTACAAATGAATATGCTTGGCCATAACTTTTACGTCTTTATTAATGCGGAAACAAACCGCACAAACGTCGTTTACAAACGAAAAGACGGCAAATATGGCTTAATTGAAGCGAACTAATCCTACCGCCCTCTGTCGACATAAGACAGAGGGTGGTATAATGTGAAAGGGGGTGAAAAAAGGTGGAAGCAATCTTACGTGAAATTTTAGGGAAGTTGACGAGTATTGAGAGTCATTTTTTGCAATTTCAACAAGAAGTGCGCGAAAGATTTGCGCAAATTGATGAGCGCTTTGCCCAGATCGATGAGAGATTTAAGCAAATTGATGAAAGATTTGCTCAGATCGATGAGAGATTTAAGCAAATTGATGAAAGATTTGCCCAGATTGATAAACGATTCGCACAGATTGACGAGCGGTTTGCTAACATGGAAAGTCGGTTAGCTGCGCTTGAACAAGAAATGAAAGAAACAAATGAGCGCATCAGTCGCCTGGAGGAAGAGATGTGCGATGTCAAGAAACGTCTCGAGCATGTTGAAACACAGCTAAGCGACGTAAAAGAAACAGTGCAACGTTTAGAAATTCAACTAGCCGACGATGTGCGCACATTACTGCAAAACATTTATAAAAAGATCGACGAAAAAGGATTTGAAATTTACGCCCTCAACAAACGCTTACTCAGAGTCGAAGCCTCTATCGAGCAACTACAATCGCAAGTGTAATCCAGCGAAGAAGCTGGTTTTTTCTTTTTTCCCATCCCCTTTTCCGTATGAGTTGTCACCTTTTCTTGTAAGTGATATGATGGTAATTAGCGACTATATAAGCAAGGGGCGTTTTTGTATGCTTGGAATGTTAAAAAAAGTGTTTGATCCGAATAAACGACAAATTGCGCGATTAGAAAAAATCGCGAATGAAATTGATGCGCTCGGTCCGCAAATGGCGCAGCTTTCTGATGACGAATTGCGTCAAAAAACAGAGCAATTTAAAGCTCGTCTTGAAAAAGGAGAAACGCTTGATGATTTGCTTGTTGAAGCGTTTGCGGTTGTTCGCGAAGCAGCAAAGCGCGTGCTTGGCATGTATCCGTATAAAGTGCAATTAATGGGGGGCGTCGCGCTTCATGAAGGCAACATCGCTGAAATGAAGACAGGGGAAGGAAAAACGTTAACCGCAACGATGCCTGTCTATTTAAATGCATTAACAGGAAAAGGCGTCCATGTCGTGACGGTAAACGAGTACTTAGCTAGCCGCGACGCGAACGAAATGGGCAGATTGTATCAGTTTTTAGGCTTATCTGTCGGACTAAATTTAAGCAATATGTCGCGCGAAGAAAAACAAGCGGCTTACAACGCCGATATTACGTACGGAACGAATAACGAATTCGGTTTCGATTATTTGCGCGATAACATGGTGTTATATAAAGAACATATGGTACAACGTCCGCTTCATTATGCGATTATTGACGAAGTGGACTCGATTTTAATTGATGAAGCACGTACACCGCTCATTATTTCAGGTACAGCGCAAAAGTCTACAAAATTGTACATTCAAGCGAATGCGTTTGTCCGCACATTAAAACGGGATGTCGATTATACGTACGATGAGAAAACGAAAAGCGTGCAGCTCACGGAAGAAGGAATGAACAAAGCAGAGCGCGCGTTTGGAATCGATAACTTATTCGATTTAAAACATGTGACGTTAAACCATCATATTAACCAAGCATTGCGTGCGCACGTTGTCATGCAGCGCGACGTCGATTATGTCGTTGAAGACGGAAAAATCGTCATCGTTGACCCGTTTACCGGTCGCCTCATGCGCGGACGCCGATATAGCGATGGGCTTCATCAAGCGATCGAAGCAAAAGAAGGGCTTGAGATTCAAAATGAATCAATGACGCTGGCGACGATTACGTTCCAAAACTATTTCCGTATGTACGAGAAGCTTGCGGGGATGACGGGAACAGCGAAAACAGAAGAAGAAGAGTTTCGCAATATTTACAATATGCAAGTTGTCGTCATCCCGACAAATAAACCAGTCATTCGTGATGATCGTCCAGACTTAATTTATCGCACGATGGAAGGAAAGTTTCGTGCAGTTGTCGAGGATATTGCGGAACGTCATGCGAAAGGACAACCTGTCCTCGTCGGTACGGTGTCGATTGAAACGTCTGAATTGTTGTCAAGCATGTTAACGAAGCGCGGCATTCGCCATAACGTATTAAATGCGAAAAACCATGCGAAAGAGGCAGAAATTATCGCCCAAGCAGGTCAAAAAGGTGCGGTAACGATTGCGACGAACATGGCAGGACGCGGAACGGACATTAAACTTGGCGAAGGTGTGCGCGAGCTTGGCGGTTTAGCGGTCATCGGGACAGAGCGTCACGAAAGTCGCCGCATCGATAATCAGCTGCGCGGTCGTTCTGGTCGTCAAGGAGATCCGGGGGTATCGCAATTTTACTTGTCGCTTGAAGATGAACTGATGCGTCGCTTCGGTTCAGAAAATATGATGGCGATGATGGATCGTTTAGGTATGGACGATTCACAGCCAATTCAAAGTAAAATCGTTTCAAAGGCGGTTGAGTCGGCACAAAAACGTGTCGAAGGAAATAACTTCGATGCACGTAAACAACTATTGCAGTACGACGACGTATTGCGTGAACAACGCGAAATTATTTATCGTCAACGTTTCCAGGTGCTTGATTCAGAAAACTTGCGCGATATTGTTGAAAAAATGATTCAATCGGTCATCGAGCGCGTCGTGCGCATGCACACGCCAGAAGATGAAATGCCAGAAGAATGGAACGTGCAAGCAATTGTTGATTATGTGCAAGCGAACCTTCTTTATGAAGGGGATGTGACGATTAACGACTTGCGCGGTAAAGATCCGGAAGAAATGATTGAATTCATTTGGAATAAAGTGCGCGCACGTTATGACGAAAAAGAAAGCCGCATTCCAGCCGAGCAAATGCGCGAGTTTGAGCGCGTCATCGTCTTGCGTGCTGTCGATATGAAATGGATGGAGCACATTGATGCGATGGAACAGCTGCGCCAAGGTATTCATTTGCGTGCGTACGGTCAAATTGATCCGTTGCGTGAATATCAAATGGAAGGATATGCGATGTTTGAAGCGATGATCGCTTCCATTGAAGAAGAAGTCGCACGTTACATCATGAAAGCGGAAATCGAAAACAACCTTGAGCGACAAGAAGTGGCAAAAGGTGAGGCGGTCCATCCGAAAGAAGGCGAAGAAGTGAAGCGCAAGCCGGTGAAAAAAGCGGTGGAAGTTGGTCGGAATGATCCGTGCCCGTGCGGAAGCGGAAAAAAATATAAACATTGTTGTGGACGATAAGTGAGGGACTTTTCCCTCGCTTTCGTTATGTTGCGTTCGTGATGACGTTTGAATACAATAATGGTTGAGGTGAATGACATGATCGATTTAGTAGAAATTAAGCAAGAGCTTGAGAAAATGGCTAAGCGATTAGCGGATATTAGGGGGTCTCTTTGACCTCGAAACGAAAGAAGCGCGCATTGAACAGCTAGAAGCACAAATGGCTGCCTCTGATTTTTGGGACGATCAAAAAGCTGCACAAGCGGTCATTAGTGAAGCAAATGCACTAAAAGATTTAGTTGGTGAGTTTCGTTCGCTTGAAGAGCGATTTGAAAATTTAGAAGTGACGTACGAGCTTGTTAAAGAAGAGCCAGATGAAGAATTGCAAAAAGAGCTCGTGTCTGAGGCGAAAAAATTATCGAAAGACTTTAGTGAATTTGAACTGCAATTGTTGTTAAATGAACCGTATGATAAAAATAACGCCATTTTAGAACTTCATCCTGGCGCAGGTGGAACAGAGTCGCAAGATTGGGCGTCGATGTTGTTGCGCATGTATACGCGCTGGGCGGAGAAAAAAGGATACAAAGTGGAAACGCTCGATTATTTACCGGGTGAGGAAGCAGGAATTAAAAGTGTCACGTTGTTAATTAAAGGGCATAATGCATACGGATATTTAAAAGCGGAAAAAGGCGTCCATCGCCTCGTGCGCATTTCACCGTTTGATGCTTCTGGTCGCCGTCATACGTCGTTCGTTTCGTGCGAAGTTGTACCTGAATTTGATGACAACATTGAAATTGATGTGCGTCCAGATGAAATAAAAGTCGATACGTATCGTTCGAGCGGTGCCGGCGGTCAGCACGTCAATACGACAGATTCGGCTGTACGCATTACACATATTCCAACAGGCATTGTCGTCACATGCCAATCAGAGCGTTCGCAAATTAAAAACCGCGAAAAAGCGATGAATATGTTAAAGGCGAAATTGTATCAAAAGAAATTAGAGGAGCAACAGGCGGAGCTCGCAGAAATTCGCGGCGAACAAAAAGAAATTGGCTGGGGAAGCCAAATTCGTTCTTACGTGTTTCATCCGTACTCGCTTGTAAAAGATCATCGGACAAATACCGAAGTCGGAAATGTGCAAGCAGTGATGGACGGAGAAATTGATGTCTTTATCGACGCATATTTACGTTCGAAATTAAAACAAGGATAAGGTGTCCGACATGGGCACCTTTTTGTGTATTGACCCCTGAAAAAAGAGCGTGATAATCTGGACATAACGAAAGGAGGGAGTAACATGGCAGTAGACAAAAAATTGCTCCATGAGATGATTGAACAGTTAAACGAATCCGATCAACAATTAGCCTACGAATTTTTATTGCATTTACTGCAAAAAGCAAAAAAAGATCATAAATGGTGGGATGAAATGGAAGAAGTAAGCGAAGAAGAAGCGTTGTTAACAGAAGAAGAAAAACGCCAGTTACAAGGAGATGAAGGATATGTGACTGGTGGTGATGCAAAACGTGAATTTGGCTTACAAATTGATTTACCGTAAGGAAGCGGTAAAATTTCTTGCTAAGCAGGAGAAAGAAGTACAAGAACGGATAGCTATAGCGTTAAAAGGATTGCTTTACATTCCTCCTCAAGGAGACATTAAAAAAATGAGAGGACACCAAGGTTTGTACCGTTTACGTGTTGGCACATACCGCATTCTTTTCCGCATTGATCACCACGAGCAAATGATTTACATCGAGGCTATTGGAAATCGAGGAGATGTATATTAACTTCACTATATTAAATCATTATTGCGTTAATTCGATGTCATTTACTTCCTATATCGGGCATGCTATACTCACGAGGGAAGGTGAGAAGCATGCGAAAAAGAAGCAACATAACAAATCCATTTGTTGAAAAAGTGCTCGAATACGTATACATTCTTGTCGGCTCGGCCGTTGTGGCCGTTGCGTTCAATTTATTTTTACTTCCGAATCGTGTCGCATCAGGTGGGGTAAGCGGCATCAGTACGATTTTACATGCGACGCTCGGTTGGCAGCCAGCGTACGTACAATGGGCGCTTAACATTCCACTATTTATCGCAGGTGTGCTATTGCTCGGAAAGCAGTTTGGTGTAAAAACGTTAGTTGGTACTGCCTTTTTACCGTTTGTCGTTTATTTGACACATGATGTGGCACCAGCAACGCATGATCCATTGCTTGGGGCATTATTTGGTGGCATTGGCGTCGGCGTAGGATTAGGCATCGTTTTTCGTGGCCGCGCATCGACAGGGGGAACCGATTTAGCTGCTCAAATTATTCATAAATTACAGGGTTATCGTTAGGGACGTGCGTCATTTTAATTGACGGCTTAATCGTTTTAACAGCGGCGTTCGTGTTTGATTTAGAACGGGCGCTATATGCATTAATTGCGTTATTTGTGACGAGTAAAACAATTGACTTTGTCCAAGTTGGTTTCGGCAATTCCAAAATGGCGATGATTATTACAACAAAAGAAGAACAAGTGCGGGAAGCGATTTTGCATAAAATTGATCGCGGTGTGACAAAACTACATGCATACGGCGGATATACAGAAAAAGAGCGCACGATGCTTATGTGCGTCGTGGCACAAAGCGAGTTCACAAAATTGAAACAATTAGTGAAAACCATTGATCCGTCTGCATTTGTCGTCGTTATGGATGCAGCGGAAGTGCTTGGCGAAGGATTTAAACGTGCCTAACGTAAAAACGATGCGATATAATAGAAGTGTATGAAAATGTTGACAAGGGGGATTTTGTATGAAGAAAAAGCTACTTAGCTTATTTGCTGGCACAGCAATCGTGTTAGCTGCCTGTGGCGGAGGGGATAGCGCGGGCGAAAAACCAGCAAATGGTGGCGGGGACACAGCTTCAGCTGCAGAAGCCGTTTACAAAAAATCATGTGCAAGCTGTCACGGACAAAACTTAGAAGGTGGCGTTGGTCCTGCACTTGATAAAGTAGGCGGAAAATATTCGCAAGACGAAATTAAAAATATTATCGCAAACGGTCGCGGCGGTATGCCAGGTGGTTTAATCCAAGGCGACGATGTTGATAAAGTAGCGGAATGGTTAGCAGCGAAAAAGTAAGAGGATGCCAATGGGAGCATCCTCTTTTCGTTTGTAACACTCTTGAAATATAACTGTAAATAAAATTCGCCCCCCTTTTGTCGGAAATGATGATATAATGAACGAGGTAAGAATTTTGCAGGAATATGTAGAAAAACATCGAATACTTAGGTGGTTGCTTATGATTGAAATGCAAGATGTATATAAAACGTATCCGAACGGAGTGATCGCATTAAACGGAATTTCCGTTCGCATTAAGCAAGGAGAATTTGTATATGTCGTCGGTCCGAGCGGCGCTGGGAAATCGACATTTATTAAAATGATGTATCGCGAAGAAAAACCGACAAGCGGAAAAATTATGATTAACGGCGTGAACTTAGCGAATATCAAAGACAGCAAAGTGCCGTTGCTTCGCCGAAACATCGGAATCGTCTTTCAAGACTTCAAGCTTCTTCCAAAGTTAACGGTATATGAAAATGTCGCGTTTGCTTTGGAAGTGATTGAAGAATCGCCAAAAAACATTCGCAAGCGCGTTATGGAAGTGCTTGACTTAGTGCGGCTAAAACATAAAGCGCGCTTTTATCCAAACGAGTTGTCGGGCGGAGAACAGCAGCGCGTGTCGATTGCGCGTTCGATCGTCAACAATCCGTCGATTGTCATTGCGGACGAGCCGACAGGAAATTTAGATCCGGATACATCGTGGGAAATCATGGACATTTTCGAGCGCATTAACGATCGCGGAACGACGATTGTGATGGCAACGCATAACCGTGAAATTGTCAATACGATTCGTAAGCGCGTCATTGCGATTGAACGCGGGAAAATTGCACGCGATGAAGTGAAGGGGGAATATGGTTATGAAACTTAACACCCTTCGCCGTCATTTTCGTGAAAGTCTAAAAAGTCTCGGACGAAACGGTTGGATGACGTTTGCGTCCATTAGTGCTGTCACGGTGACGCTTTTACTTGTTGGCGTATTTCTCGTCATTATGCTCAACATTCAACATATAACGAAACAAATTGAGCGCGACGTCGAAATTCGTGTGCACGTCGATTTAAGTGCGACAGAAGCAGATAAAGATGCGCTCAGAGCGAAGTTAGAAGCTCTTTCTGGTGTCGAAAAAGTAACGTATTCATCGAAAGACGAAGAATTGCAAAAGTTGATTGAAAGTTTCGGAGAAGACGGAAAGTCATTCCGCTTATTTGAACAAGATAACCCGTTAAGCGATGTATTTATCGTGAAAGCGAAAAATCCGCTTGATACAGAAAAAATCGCAAAGCAAATTGAACCGTTGCCATCTGTCGGCAAAGTGAAATACGGAAAAGGGCAAATTGAAAAACTATTTGCCGCAACGAAAACGATTCGTAATGTCGGATTAGCGCTTATTATCGGGTTGTTATTTACAGCGATGTTTCTCATCTCGAACACAATTAAAATTACGATTTTTGCCCGCCGTCGCGAAATTGAGATTATGAGATTAGTAGGCGCGACAAACGGGTTTATTCGCTGGCCGTTTTTCCTTGAAGGGCTATGGCTTGGCATTTTCGGTTCGGTCATTCCGATTGTTGTCGTTCTTTCCGCTTACTCGTACGTATTTGATTTATTGTATCCAAAGTTGAAAGATACATTTTTTCAACTTCTCCCATTTTATCCGTTTGCATGGCAGTTGGCAGCTGTGCTCGTCTTATTAGGAGCGTGCATCGGCATGTGGGGAAGCATGATGTCAGTGAGACGATTTTTAAAAGTATAGAAAGAGAGAGGGGTTTACGGTGCGAAACAGATGGGGAACGATCGTTGCAGCTGTAATGCTGTTTACAAGTGTCGCAGCGCCTGCATATGCGGTAACAAATCGCGACATTCAACAAAAGAAGCAAGAAATTAAAAGTGTGCAACAAAAACAAACATCGCTTGAAAGTAAATTAGAGCAGTCGCAACAAGAAATTGAACGGTTAAAAGCAGAACAAAAGAAACTGGATGAGGAAATCAAAAAGCTCGATTTGGCGGTAGAAGAAACGAGCGCCAACATTCGGGCGAAACAACAAAGCATAGAGGAAACGAAGCAACAAATCGTTGCGCTGAAAAAAGAAATTGAAGAAGTCGCTGCCCGCATTGAACAGCGTAACGAATTGCTGAAAGAGCGCGCGCGTTCATTGCAAGAAAGCGGCGGTGTCGTGAGCTATTTAGACGTGTTGCTTGGAGCGAAAAGTTTTAGCGACTTTATCGACCGCATGAGCGCAGTTGCGACTATTTTTGAAGCAGATCGTCAAATTATTAAAGAGCAAGAAGCAGATAAGGCGTTAAAAGAAGCGAAGGAACAACAGTTAAACGATCAGTTAGTTAGCTTACAAAAACAGCTAACGGAGCTGCAACAATTAAAACAGACGTTAAACGAGCAAATCGCGGCAAAAGAAAAATTAATGGCGCAGTTAAAGGAAGAACAAAAGCATGAAGAAGAAAAACAACTCGCTTTAGAAGAAGAAAAAGAGTTGCTTGAAAAACAAGAAGCGGCGATGAAAAATCAATTGCAAGAAATGATTCGCCGGCAAAAAGAGCAAGAAGAAGCACGAAAAAGAGCATTAGCGAGCCGCGGTTCGTCTGAAGGCGATGGGGGAAGTTTGCCTCCTGTAACAGACGGAGCGTTTATGCGTCCAGCAAACGGTCCAATTACATCGACATTTGGACCTCGTTGGGGTGAATTCCATTACGGCATTGACATCGGTAAACGCGGCGCGAGCGTTCCTGTCGTTGCAGCAGCTGATGGTTACGTGTATCGCTCATATTATTCATCAAGCTATGGAAACGTTATTTTTATCATGCATTACATTGATGGACAAGTATATACGACCGTATATGCGCATTTAGAATCCCGTCTTGTTGGCGAAGGACAAAACGTCAGCAAAGGACAAATGATCGGCTATATGGGGAACACCGGTCGTTCGTTCGGTGCGCACTTGCATTTTGAGTTGCATCGAGGTCCTTGGAATGCATCGAAATCAAATGCAGTAGACCCTCTAAAATATGTTCCATTCTAAAGCACAGCTTGTTTGCTGTGCTTTTACGTATTGGTTGAGAAAATGGCACGATCGGTGTAAAATAAATACATCTTTATCATAGTTATGAACCGTACAAGCTATTCATATAATGAAAACAAACAGGCATCGCACACGGTGTGATGCCTTTCATGTATCGAAGGGTGAGGAGGCAAACAATGAACAAAAAAACAATCGCAGCACTCATGGCTTTATCGATGTTGTTCGGTTCAGGTGTGACGTATGTCGGCATGCAGTCGCTTTCTTCCGATACGTCGACGATCACAATCGATATGCCAACGACAACGGAGAAGCCAACGAATGAAGAGCTTCAAAAAATTGAACAAGCATACAGCATGATTAAACAAAAATACGTTCATGATGTTGATGACAAACAGCTCATTGACGGGGCGATTCAAGGAATGATTGCGACGTTAAAAGATCCGTATTCCGTTTATATGGATAAAGAAACAGCGGAACGATTTAACGAGTCGCTCGATTCTTCTTTTGAAGGGATCGGAGCAGAAGTAAGCATGGTCGACGGCAAAGTGACGATCGTTGCGCCGTTTAAAGGGTCGCCTGCAGAAAAAGCTGGTCTTCGTCCGAACGATCAAATTATTAAAGTGAATGGCGAAAGTTTAGAAGGGCTTGATTTATATGAAGCGGTATTAAAAATTCGCGGGAAAAAAGGAACGGTCGCTCGTTTAGAAGTCGTTCGACCGGGAGTAACCGGCGTATTGACGATTGAAGTCGTGCGCGATGAAATTCCGATTGAAACGGTATATGCATCCGTCAAACAAGCAAACGGCAAGCAAATTGGCTATATTGAAATTACATCGTTTGCGGAAAAAACGGCGGAAGATTTTAAAAAGAAGTTAGCGGAATTTGAGGAAAAAGGCATCGCAGGGTTGATCATCGATGTGCGTGGCAATCCGGGCGGCTATTTACAAAGTGTGGAAGACATTTTAAAAGAGCTTGTGACAAAAGAAAAACCGTATGTACAAATTGAAGAGCGCGACGGCGATAAACAACAGTTTTTCTCAAATATGACGAAGAAAAAACCATATCCTATTGTCGTGTTGATCGATAACGGAAGCGCGTCGGCATCGGAAATTTTAGCGGCGGCGTTAAAAGAAGCGGGCGGTTATATGCTCGTTGGTGAAAAGACGTTTGGAAAAGGAACAGTTCAACAAGCGTTGCCGATGAATGACGGAAGCCATATAAAATTAACGTTATACAAATGGTTGACGCCAAATGGAAACTGGATTCATGAAAAAGGAATTCAACCGGATGTTCAAGTGAAACAGCCTGACTTTTTCTATGCGCATCCGCTTCAAATCGACAAACCTTTAGCATATGACATGAATAGCGAACAAGTGAAAAGCGCGCAACAAATGTTAAAAGGTCTCGGTTTTGATCCAGGACGTGAAGACGGCTACTTTAGCAAACAAACAGAACAGGCCGTTCAAGCGTTCCAAAAAGCAAACGGCTTACAAGCGACAGGAAAAATTGATAAGCAAACAGCGAATATGTTGCAAACAAAGGTAATGGAAGCAGTTCGCGACGAACGATACGATGAACAACTGAAAAAAGCATTGCAACTAATCGGAAAGTAAACAAAATCCCCCTAGCCTTCATAGGCGAGGGGGATCTTTTATAAAAAGAAGCTGATGATGCCGCGTCGTTTTTGTTTTGTTGGTTGTTCAATGATCGGTTCGGTTTGTTTTTGCCGTTCAAGTTCAACAATGCGCTGTTCGAGCTGTTGGATATATTGCATCATCTCTTCCATTTCGCGTCGATGTTGCAGCAACTGAAAAGAAACGACGTCATCTGCTTTTTGGTCTATTTTTCGTTCAAGTTCATCAAGACGTTGTTCTATGTGTTCTTTTTCTTCTTCATCCACGCCAAGAAATTTATATTTTTCTAATTGTTCGATTGCTTCGTTCGTAAATACGTAATGTCCTGCTTCATTTTTTGTGCACGGAATGTTATATTTTTTCACCCATCGTTGTATAGTTTTCGTCGATACGCCAAGCCGCTTTGCCACTGCGCTCGTTTTTAACTCCATCGTTCCACGCTCCTTCCGATCATATATGAACAAACAGTTAGACGCTTTTTATAAAATTCCTTGTTTGTTGACAAAACTAGTGTTCATTCGGCAAAGAAAGTGAATTTTCGTCAACCATAAACGTTTGAAATTTGTTACAATACAAAATAGACGATCGGAAAAAATGGAGATGATGGAAATGGAATGGGGAATGGCATGGTTGAAAGCATTCGGAACGTTTTGGCTACAACCGTTATTATATTATGCGGTCATCTTTGCATTGTTTATCGGCTGGCGTCGCGTACAACGAGAACGGCGGGATTTTCATACGCGCGTGTACCGATCATCGCGTGAGTGGCGTGCCCTGATTCGCTCGCGCAGCTGGTTTGCGCTCATTTTTTCGCTTGTGACGGTTGGGATTGGGGTCGTTCTTCCGAATGATACGCTCGTTTTTTGGACAATCGTCACGATCGTATGCAGTTTGTTTATGCAGCTTCGGTTATTATCGGCTGCGTATGTCGGGAGTATCGTCATATTTACCGTTAGTTTTTTTGCGCAAACAGAGTGGACGCAGCCGTTTTTTACGCGTTTTTTCCCACATATGACAGAAACGAATGTGACAGCTGTCGCGTTTCTCATCGGGTTGCTTTTGTTTATCGAAATGTGGCTCGTTCATCGGGAAGGAGCAGAGCTAAGTTCTCCTCGTCTTGTGACGAGTAAGCGAGGGCTTGTGATCGGGGAGCAGTTCGTTCAGCGGCTCTGGCTTGTTCCGTTGTTCATCCCTGTGCCGGGGGATGGCGTGCAATCGTTTGCGGCGTGGTGGCCAATCATTTCTAGTGGCGATACGTATTCGTTCGTGCTCGTTCCGTTTTTGCTTGGTTTTTCACAACGCGTGCAAACGGGGCTACCTGTCCATTTAGCGAAATGGACGGCCAAGCGCATCGGTTTGTTAGCGGGTGTCGTCAGTTTATTGGCGATTGCTAGCTATTGGATAAAGCCGCTCGCAATTGTCGCTGCTGTAGTGGCTATTTTATGGAGAGAATGGATTGCTTTATCAGCGAAGTTATATGAACAAAAATGTCCGCCATATTTTACGAAGCGGGCGACGGGGCTTGTCATTTTAGGGGTGTTGCCGAACACGCCAGCAGATAAAATGGCTCTTTCCGTTGGAGAAGTCATCGTGAAGGTGAATGGAGCACCAGTGGCGACGGAAGATGAATTTTACGCGGCGTTGCAACAAAATCGAGCGTTTTGTAAGCTAGAAGTACTAAACGAGAACGGGGAAGTTCGTTTTGCGCAAACCGCTTTATTTGAAGGGGAGCATCACGAACTCGGACTGTTATTCGTAAGAGATGAGGGGTAAACATGTGGTTTGTGTTAGCATTAATTGTGCCGGCGTTGTTAGTCATTTTTTTTACGCGGGTGACGTATAACCATTATGTCGGGACATTGCTGACTGTCGCTCTGTTAGTGGCGTCATACGTGAAAGGATATACGGATCAGTTGTATGAAATTGTGGCAGATTTGGCGTCGCTTATTGTCGGATTTTTATATGCAAAACAAATGGTCGAGAAACAAAAACGGTCGTAAACCTGTCCAAAAGGGCAGGTTTTTTCATAGAATATTTGTTCGTATTTTTCGCTTTTCGTTTCATTTGTATGGTACAATATCAAGTAGAAATGAAGTGGAGGGACGAATGTGAGCGCATTTCAATTAGTATCCGCTTATGAGCCGCGCGGCGATCAGCCGAAAGCGATTGCGAAGCTTGTCGAAGGGATTCAGCAAGGGAAAAAGCATCAAACGTTGCTTGGGGCAACAGGAACAGGAAAAACGTTTACGATTTCAAACGTCATTCAACAAGTAAATAAACCGACGTTAGTCATCGCTCATAATAAAACGTTAGCGGGTCAGTTATATAGCGAGTTTAAACAATTTTTCCCGAACAATGCTGTTGAATATTTTGTTAGCTATTACGATTATTATCAGCCGGAAGCGTACGTGCCGCAAACGGATACGTACATTGAAAAAGATGCGAGTATTAACGATGAAATTGATAAATTGCGCCATTCCGCGACGTCTGCGTTATTTGAGCGGCGCGACGTCATTATTATCGCCAGCGTTTCATGCATTTACGGCTTAGGTTCACCGGAAGAATATCGTGAGCTTGTTGTTTCGCTTCGCGTCGGTATGGAGATGGAGCGCGACCATTTGCTTCGTCGCCTTGTCGACATTCAATACGAACGAAACGATATTGATTTTCGTCGTGGGACGTTTCGGGTGCGCGGAGATGTCGTTGAAATTTTTCCAGCTTCTCGCGATGAGCATTGTATTCGTATTGAATTTTTCGGTGATGAAATTGAGCGTATTCGCGAAGTAGATGCATTGACGGGACATGTGATGGCGGAACGAGAACATGTGGCCATTTTTCCAGCCTCTCACTTCGTCACGCGTGAAGAAAAAATGAAACTGGCGATTGAAAATATTGAAAAAGAACTTGAAGAGCGGCTTTGTGAGCTGCGCGAGCAAGGAAAATTGCTTGAAGCGCAACGGTTAGAACAGCGGACGCGCTACGATATTGAAATGATGAAAGAAATGGGCTTTTGTTCAGGGATTGAAAACTATTCGCGCCATTTAACGTTGCGACCACCTGGTTCGACGCCTTATACATTACTAGATTATTTTCCTGACGATTTTTTAATTGTCATCGATGAATCGCATGTGACATTGCCGCAAATTCGTGGCATGTATAACGGCGACAAAGCGAGAAAAGAAGTGCTTGTCGAACATGGATTCCGTTTGCCGTCGGCGTTAGATAACCGTCCGCTGACGTTTGAAGAGTTCGAACAAAAAGTGAACCAAGTCATTTACGTTTCTGCCACACCGGGTCCGTATGAGCTGGAACATTGTCCAGAAGTTGTCGAGCAAATTATTCGTCCGACCGGATTGTTAGATCCGACCATTGATGTGCGTCCAATTGCAGGACAAATTGACGATTTAGTCGATGAAATTCAAAAGCGGATCGCTTGCAATGAACGAACGCTTGTGACGACGTTGACGAAAAAAATGGCAGAAGACTTGACCGATTATTTAAAAGATATCGGCATTCAAGTTGCTTATTTGCATTCAGAAATTAAGACGCTCGAACGCATTGAAATTATTCGTGATTTACGATTAGGTAAATATGATGTGCTCGTCGGCATTAACTTATTGCGAGAAGGGCTAGATATTCCTGAAGTGTCGCTTGTGGCGATTTTGGATGCGGATAAAGAAGGATTTTTACGTTCCGAACGTTCCCTTATTCAAACGATTGGACGGGCAGCGCGCAATGCAAACGGTCACGTCATTATGTATGCAGATACGATCACAAAATCGATGGAAATCGCGATAAACGAAACGAAGCGGCGTCGCGCCATTCAAGAAGCGTACAATCGCGAGCACGGCATCGTGCCAAAAACGATTCAAAAAGACATTCCAGATGTCATTCGTGCGACATTTGCTGCGGAAGAAAAAGAAACGTATGAAACAAAAGACGTTCGTCATTTATCGAAAGAAGAGCGTATTGCGCTCATCGCCAAACTGGAACAAGAAATGAAAGAGGCAGCGAAAGCTCTTCATTTTGAACGGGCGGCTGAGCTGCGCGATCTCATTTTAGAATTGAAAGCTGAGGTGTAACGAATGGATCATATTGTCGTCAAAGGAGCGCGTGCGCACAATTTGAAAAATATTGATGTCGTCATTCCGCGCAACAAACTTGTTGTGTTGACAGGGTTATCTGGTTCTGGAAAATCATCGCTTGCGTTTGACACTATTTATGCGGAAGGGCAACGGCGCTATGTCGAGTCGTTATCAGCATATGCTCGCCAATTTTTAGGGCAAATGGACAAACCGGACGTCGATTCGATTGAAGGGCTGTCGCCTGCCATTTCCATTGACCAAAAAACGACGAGCCGCAATCCACGTTCCACAGTCGGAACGGTGACGGAAATTTACGATTATTTACGTTTATTGTTTGCGCGCATCGGTCGCCCTGTTTGTCCAACGCACGGCATTGAAATTACGTCACAAACGATTGAACAAATGGTTGACCGTCTGATGCAATATCCAGAGCGGACGAAGATGCAAATATTAGCGCCTATCGTTTCCGGACGAAAAGGGACGCATGTGAAAACGTTAGAAGAAATAAAAAAACAAGGATATGTGCGCGTTCGCGTCGACGGAGAGTTGCGTGACGTATCGGAAGACATCGTGCTTGAAAAAAATAAAAAACATTCTATTGAAGTCGTCGTGGATCGCATTGTGATGAAAGAAGGCATTCAGTCGCGTCTTGCTGATTCGCTTGAAACGGCGTTAAAGCTTGCAGAAGGAAAAGTGCTCGTCGATGTGATCGGACAAGAAGAATTGTTATTTAGTGAACATCATGCTTGTCCTCATTGCGGCTTTTCGATCGGCGAACTAGAGCCGCGCCTATTTTCATTTAACAGCCCGTACGGCGCATGTCCATCGTGCGACGGATTAGGGGCAAAGCTTGAAGTCGATCTCGACTTAGTGATTCCTAATAAAGAGCTGACGCTTCGTGAACATGCGCTCGCGCCATGGGAACCGCAAAGCTCGCAATATTATCCGCAATTGTTAGAAACGGTCTGTCGACATTACGGCATCGATATGGACGTGCCTGTAAAACAGTTGCCGAAAGAACAGCTCGACCTTTTATTGTACGGATCGAATGGAGAAAAAATATATTTTCGTTATGAAAACGACTTCGGTCACGTGCGTGAAACGTATGTGGAATTTGAAGGGGTCGTGCGCAACGTTGAACGTCGTTATCGTGAAACGACGTCCGATTACGTACGGGAGCAAATGGAAAAATATATGACCGAGCAACCGTGTCCGACGTGTCATGGCAATCGACTAAAAAAAGAAAGTTTAGCTGTGTTCGTTGGCGGCAAACATATTGGCGAAGTGACAGCGATGTCGGTGAACGAAGCGCTGGCGTTTTTTGAAACGCTTCAGTTAACGGAAAAAGAACAAAAAATCGCCCATTTAATTTTACGTGAAATTGTTGAACGGCTCGGTTTTTTAAAAAACGTCGGACTTGATTATTTGACGCTGCATCGGGCTGCAGGAACGCTTTCCGGAGGGGAAGCGCAACGCATTCGACTCGCGACGCAAATTGGCTCGCGCTTAACCGGTGTATTATACGTGTTAGACGAACCGTCTATCGGACTTCATCAGCGCGATAACGATCGGTTAATTGCGACATTGCAAAGCATGCGGGATTTAGGAAATACGCTCATTGTCGTGGAGCACGATGAAGATACGATGCTTGCGGCGGATTATTTAATCGACATCGGGCCGGGAGCGGGGGCGCATGGCGGACAAGTTGTCGCTGCTGGAACACCGGAAGAAGTGATGAACGATCCGCGTTCGTTAACGGGTCAATATTTATCAGGGAAAAAATTTATTCCGCTTCCGATTGAACGAAGAAAGCCAGACGGCCGTTGGCTTGAAGTGATCGGGGCGCGAGAAAACAACTTAAAAAACGTCGATGTTCGCATTCCGCTCGGATTGTTTGTTGCGGTGACAGGTGTATCCGGTTCAGGAAAAAGCACGCTCATTAATGAAATTTTGCATAAGGCGTTAGCGCAAAAACTACATCATGCGAAAGTGAAGCCGGGAGAACATACAGACATTCGCGGCCTCGACTATTTAGATAAAGTGATCGACATTGATCAGTCGCCAATCGGGCGGACGCCGCGCTCGAATCCTGCGACATATACAGGCGTCTTTGACGACATTCGCGATTTATTTGCGACGACGAACGAAGCGAAAATGCGTGGGTATCAAAAAGGGCGGTTTAGTTTCAATGTAAAGGGCGGTCGTTGTGAAGCGTGCCGCGGGGATGGAATTATTAAAATTGAAATGCACTTTTTGCCTGACGTGTACGTGCCGTGTGAAGTATGTCACGGGAAACGGTACAACCGCGAAACGTTGGAAGTGAAATATAAAGATAAAAACATTGCGGAAGTGCTTGATATGACAGTCGAAGAGGCGTTGACGTTTTTTGAAAATATCCCGAAAATTAAACGAAAGCTACAAACGCTTTACGATGTCGGGCTTGGCTACATGCAACTCGGACAGCCGGCCACGACGCTTTCGGGAGGCGAGGCGCAACGGGTGAAATTAGCATCGGAGCTACATCGTCGTTCAACAGGAAGAACGTTATACATTTTAGACGAACCGACAACGGGTTTGCATGTTGATGATATTGCTCGTTTATTAAACGTTTTACAGCGGCTCGTTGAACAAGGGGATACGGTGCTTGTCATCGAACATAATTTGGATGTCATTAAAACGGCAGACTATATTATTGACCTTGGACCAGAAGGTGGAGATGGTGGCGGACAAATCGTTGCGGCAGGTACACCAGAACAAGTTGCACAAATAGAGCAATCATATACAGGACGTTATTTACAACCGATTTTACAACGCGACCGCGAACGAATGCGTCAACGTATACCGAGCGTATAATGCGCTCGGTTTTTTTACTTCCATCCATCGTATGAATATGATTCTGTTTTTTCATTCAATCGTAAAAATATATTAAACATTTTGATAAAATATATTTGAGATCCCACTTCTTTTGTGATTATCTTTACATCTTATTGCATGGCTCTCTGATGAGCATGTATAGTAAAAGAGAAAGCGAGGTGAACAACGATCATGATGGCGAATCGAGTGGAAAGGCATATGATTTGCGCCACTCATCCGTATTATCCGATGCTCGACGAGTATTGTTTTCGGTCAAAAAACTTGTACAACTTCGCCAACTATCAAGTGAGGCAAACGTTTTTTCAACACGGCACGTATCTTTCTTACAACAAGCTAGACAAGCTGCTGAAAACAGAAGGGATGGATACAGACTATCGAGCGATGCCAATGGCTCAATGTGCTCAACAAACGTTAAGAATGTTGCATCAAAATTGGCAATCATTTTTTAAGTCGATGAAAGATTGGGCAAAAAACAAAGACAAATATACAGGCA
>NZ_RXXX01000047.1:0-20993 GCF_011006755.1 Anoxybacillus sp. MB8 | reverse complement strand
CCACGGACACCCTTGCGTTAAGCTAACTGCTACTTCTGCCTTCGCAGTTCGGGACTTTCACCCTAGAGATTGCACCCATGCCGAGCGCACATGCAAAAAGCGTCGGGAAAAACCGACGCTTATCGCAAGTCTTCTTTTGAAAACGCTCCAGGAAGAAGTTCTTTTACTGTTGTTTCCTGCATATCGCCTTTCATATTCGCTAAAATGACAGGCATATTTGGATCACATAATTCAACAATGACTTGACGGCATGCGCCACACGGCGGAACTGGTCGCTCCGTATCTGCAACGACGGCTAACATCGCATACTCATGATCGCCTTCTGAGTACGCCTTAAATAAAGCTGTACGCTCAGCGCAGTTGCATAAACCGTATGATGCATTTTCGATGTTGCAGCCACCGTACACTTTTCCATCTTTCGTTAATAGTGCTGCTCCAACTTTAAACTTGGAATACGGAACGTACGCCCGCTCCCTCGCTTGTTTTGCCGCTTCAATTAACTGTTGTTTATTCATTGTTGATCATCCCTTCTTGGGCTGTTTAGTTAAAAAACGTCTTCATTAACCAATCGGCAACGACGCCACCTAAATATACGCCAAATACCCCCATCATTCCTGCCAATACAGGCGGAGCTGGCAATGGCAAACGTAAAAACTTAAACAAAATCCCGACAACAAGCCCAGCAAGTAAGCTAAGTAATACTTCTTTCATAGGTCAATGCCTCCATTAGTATGCTTCGTTTGAAGTTGTTCCTTCCATAATTGCTGGTCCAGAACTTGTACCGATACGGTTTGCGCCTGCATCAATCATCGCTTTTGCGTCCGCTGCGCTGCGCACGCCGCCAGATGCTTTTACGCCAACGTTTGGACCAACTGTTTTGCGCATTAATGCAACGTCTTCTACTGTTGCACCGCCGCTTGCGAATCCTGTTGATGTTTTAACGAAATCTGCCCCAGCACGAACGGCAATTTCGCATGCGCGCACTTTTTCTTCATCTGTCAACAACGCTGTTTCAATAATCACTTTTGTTAAAGCTTTTCCTTTTGCTGCATCAACAACAGCACGAATGTCGCGCTCTACAAGCTCATGATCGCCGTCTTTTAACGCACCGATATTGATGACCATATCGACTTCTTGCGCACCATTTTCAATCGCTTGTTTTGTTTCAAACGCTTTTACTTCTGGTGTTGTCGCTCCTAACGGAAAGCCGATGACTGTACACACTTTTACTTTCGTTCCTTGTAAACGCTCAGCAACGAATTTCACCCATGTTGGATTCACACATACAGATGCAAATTCATATTTTTTCGCTTCTTCCACTAATTTTTCAATTTGTGCTTTCGTTGTTTCTGGTTTTAATAACGTATGATCAATCATGCTAGCAATGTTCATCATTCATTCCTCCTTGTTTTTTAAATAAACATACCCGCAATGGATGCGCTTAACAATGAAGCAAGCATACCAGCAAGGACAGCTTTTAAGCCCATGCGCGCAATGTCGCTACGACGATTTGGCGCTAAGCTTCCTAATCCACCAAGTAAAATACCCATCGAAGAAATATTAGCAAATCCACATAGCGCAAAGCTAACGATCGCTACCGTTTTTGCAGATAAATCTGGAATTTGTGGTGCGAATGATGAATACGCAACAAATTCGTTTAAAATTAATTTTTGTCCGATAAATCCACCAGCTGTCACCGCTTCAGACCACGGTACACCAATCGCAAATGCAATAGGCGCAAAGAGGAATCCTAAAATGTTCTGAAGCGTCAAACCTTCGTAATTAAACAAATTACCGATGCCGCTAAGCAACCCATTAATTAACGCAATAAGAGCGATAAACGCTAACAACATCGCACCGATATTTAACGCTAACTTCAAACCATCGCTTGCTCCGCGCGCAGCTGCGTCGATGACGTTTGTTGATTCTTCGTCTTTTTCCATCTCAAAATGCTCATCTTCTTTAATCGGCTCTGTTTCTGGCACAATCATTTTCGCCATAACTAATCCTGCTGGCGCTGCCATGAAACTTGCCGCAAGTAAATATTCAAGCGGAACACCTAAAAGCGAGTAACCAACGAGCACAGAACCAGCAACAGATGCCAATCCTCCTGTCATAACTGCAAACAATTCCGATTGTGTCATTTTAGATAAATACGGACGAATAACAAGAGGCGCTTCCGTTTGACCGACGAAAATGTTTGCCGCTGCTGACATAGACTCCGCTTTGCTCGTTCCGAGCAATTTCGCAAGCGGACCACCGATCATTTTGATAATCCATTGCATCACACCAATGTAGTAAAGAACAGAAATTAATGCGGAGAAGAAAATGACGACCGGCAACACTTGGAACGCAAACACAAATCCAATTCCTTTTGCCGCAAACACACCACCGAACAAAAAGTTAATTCCTTCGTTCGCATAGTTAATAATGTTTGTGACACCATTTGTTAACCACTGCAATGCTGCTTTCCCTGCTTCCCATTTTAAAACGATAAACGCAAAAGCGACTTGAATCGCGAGACCACCTAAAATCGTTCGCGGATTAATCGCTTTGCGGTTGTTTGAAGAAAGAAAAGCGATCCCAAGGACAACGACAATACCAACAAGTCCCCAAACGATATTCATGTTGAACACTCCTATAAGCTGAATTTTGATTACGTAATCAATATAACAGGAAAAAGAACATATGTAAACGTTAACATGAACAAATGTCAAAGAAAATTCATGGTTTCGCTAAATGTTTCTTCCTTTTTGCATAAATACATAAATAAAAGGGGGCTTTTTTCTTTTCCCCCATTTGTCGTTTCTTTATTCTTTTTCTAGCAAACATTCGGCAGTAAATTGATCTGTCACTAATACGTTGGCGTATTTCCCTTTCAACGCGCCGTATATGCCAGCCACTTTATGAATGCCTCCCGCAATGACAATCGAATATTCTTTCTTTTTGAGCTCTTCTAACTCAATGCCAAGCGTGCGTGCATTGAGCTCTTCGCTACATAGTTTTCCATTTTGATCAAAAAAGCGCGAACAAATGTCACCAGCAGCTTTTGAATAAATCGTTTGTAAATCTTCTTCTGTAAAATAACCAAGCTGGAACAATAGCGACTCTGATTTAATTGGTCCGATCGTAAATACAGCAATATTCGCTTGCCGACCGAGATCAAGAATTTTGCGAATGTGGCGGTCCGCCTCCATCGCCTGCTTAACAACGACATGATCCACGATTGCAGGTAGCGGCAAATGGTGCACCGTTGCATTGAAGGCGCTTCCAAACAAGTGCAAAATATCTGACGCAAACGTATTCGTTTCGGATAAACTAACGCCACCTTTTAATTGCACAACTTTCACGTCTTTGACATGTTTATGCTTTAGCTGTAATGCAACGTGATACAACGTTGTTCCCCACGTCACACCGATCACATCGCCGTCTTTGACGATCGAACGTAAATACTCGGCGGCCTCTTTTCCTACATATTTTTTAATAATGCCATCTTGATGTTCTGGAACCGATACAACAATTGCTTTTTTTAGATTGAACTTTTGTTCAAGCTGTTTTGCTAACTGTTGAATATCTTCAGCCGGATCGTTAATTTTAATTTCTACAATTCCTTCTTCTTTTGCTTGCTGTAGTAGACGCGACACCGTCGGCCGCGATACGCCAAGCTTTTTTGCAATGTCGTTTTGATTGTAGTCTAGTAAATAATACAATTTTGCTGCTTCAACGACTTTTTTTAGCTTATCTTGCTCCATCGCTTCATCACCTTTTATTTATGAATGAAAAAGGAGCAACCTTCCATATTTGAAGGAATACTCCCTTTTCTTTCATCATACGAAAAAAACTGAACATTTGACAAGAAAAAGTTTTAACATAATTTCCATTTAGATAAATGAAACGAAGCTTCCGCATTTGTCTGAAATGAGATATGTTCATTTTCTTCTTTCGTGAAAAACCGCGCCGTAAATACTTCTTCTCCATCATTTAAGAAAATTTCAATAGACGACGTATCGATAAACATGTGAATCGTGTGTAATTGTGATAATAAACATTGTCGTTTCTCTTTCATGCCATTTCGAGCAAAACTTTCTCTCTCTAACGTCGCAACTTTTTGTTCAAAATCATATGAAAATGAAACATTGTTTTGTATATGAATGGAGAAAACACCTTTACCATCGATCTGTTTAAGTAGCAGTTCAACCGTTTTTCCTTTTACACCATCAAATTGCCTAACTTCCTTCTGCAAGAATACATTTGGATGATGAACTTCGTCACTCCGAAGCAACTGCAACTGCTCAATCGGACGCTGATATAATTTATCTCCGATTAAAACGAGTTCACGCGGTAATGTCAATGCATGTACCCATCGATAAGCAATTGTCGGGTGCTGATCTTCGTCTTGATCTGGTACCCCCATCCAAGCAATCATCACGCGACGCCCATGCTCGTCGACCATCGTTTGTGGCGCATAAAATTCAAACCCTCGATCCAGCTCAGTAAATGTACCGTGTACATATTGTCCTGTTTCATAATTTAACTGTCCGACAAAATATCCTGCTTGATATACGTTTTGATAGTGCATGCCTTCCGGTTGCAATCCTTGCGGACAAACGATCAGTACATCTTTTCCGCTTAAACGGAATACATCTGGGCACTCCCACATGTACCCAAAGTTTCCGTCCTCTCCTCCTGCTATAGCACCGACATGCTCCCAATGCATGAGATCATCAGAGCGAAATAATACTGCCTTCCCATCTAATTGCTCGCTCTGTGCGCCAATCACCATATACCACTTGTTTTCATGCTTCCACACTTTTGGGTCACGAAAATGAGCCGTGTAACCGTCTGGGAGATGAACAACAACTCCCTTTTTCTCAAAGCGAACACCGTCACTTGATACTGCCATACATTGATACGTATGGCGTGTTCCGTCATCGTCTTTGACATTCCCTGTATAAAAAAGTGTAAGTACACCATCATTGTCCACAGCGCTTCCGGAGTAGCAACCGTTTCGATCAAACCATTCGCTTGGAGCTAATGCAGGCACTTGTCTTTCCCAATGAACAAAGTCACGCGATGTATAATGTCCCCAAAATTTTGCTCCATGTGTCGTTTGAAACGGCATCCACTGATAAAACACATGGTACGTCCCTTTCCAATAAATCAGTCCATTTGGATCGTTCATTAATCCGACAGGAGGCATTAAATGATAACGCAAACGATTTGGGTCACTTTCAACAATTGAAGCATATTTTTTTACTTCTTCTTCCGCAAGCTGTATTTGTTTTTTTTCGTTCAATGATTTCATTTCGACCAACCTTCGCGTAAAATACGTTCGACTTCATCGCGTGTTGGCAACGCTGTCATTGCTCCTTTCGTTGATGCAGCTAACGCTCCAGAAACGCTCGCAAAACGCGCCATTTGTTCAATTTCCGTAAGGGATAACGAATCAATTGTTCCTTCTCTTTCGTGCAAGCAATACAGCATGCCAGAAACGAAAGCATCACCGGCTCCTGTCGTATCAACCGCCTCTACTTTAAGCGCTGGCGTAAAGACGGATCCTTCTTTCGTAAACGCATAACTACCGTTTTCCCCTAGCGTAACGACGATGAGAGGAATATTGTATGGGGCAAGGGCATCAATACCTTTTTGAATATCTTTCTCTCCCGTAATAAATGTCAACTCTTCTTCAGAAATTTTAAGTACATCTGCCTCTCTTAACATCGACATAATCATTTCGCGAGCTTGTTTTTCACCTTCCCACAAACCGAGGCGTAAATTTGGATCATATGAAACGATCATGCCGTTTTCTTTAGCTAGCATAACAGCTCGCTTTGTAGCGCTTCGTGCTGGCTCACTAATCAGTGAGATCGAACCAAAATGAAGAATGCGATGTGTCCGAAATAACGACTCATCAATTTCTTCTTCGCATAAAAAGCGATCAGCGCTCGGGTTAATGTAAAAATCAAAGCTCCGTTCTCCGTTTTCCGCTAACGTTACAAAAACAACACCTGTGCGAACATCATCACTAAATTGAAGGAAAGATGTATTCACTCCATATGCATCAAGCGTTTCTTTTAGAAAAACGCCTAATACATCGCGACCAACTTTCCCTAGAAACGTCGATGGAACACCGAGCCGTGCGACACCAACCGCAACATTTGCCGGCGCTCCCCCTGGACTTTTTTGATACGACCGATTTGTTGCATCTAGTGGAATAAAATCAATTAACACTTCACCAAGACTAATAATTCCTTGCTTCATCATCATTCCCTCCTACATAAAAAGGCGAGTTATTCGCTCGCCTTATTCTTCTTTAAATCCTAATATCCATGTTGCCACAAATGCTGTACCAACCGCAATTGCAAAGCCGATTAAATAGTTTATTAAGTTCGCCATCCCCATCGGTGCCACGATCGCAATCATTGGAATACCAGTTAATCCGTACGCATTTGCCACAACGTTTGTAAATACAACATACGCACCACCGACAGCACCACCGATAGCTGCTGCAATAAACGGTTTTCGATATTTCAAGTTAACCCCAAAAATAACAGGCTCAGTAATGCCTAGAAAAGCAGAAAATGCAGCTGGCAAAGCGATTTCTTTTGTTTTCGTCCGTTTTGATTTTAAAAATACTGCTAAACCCGCTCCACCTTGAGCAACGTTTGCCATTGACCAAATAGGCAATAAATAGTTTTTACCAATATCCGCAAGCAATCCGGCTTCAATCGCATGGAAACTATGATGAACACCTGTGATTACAATCATCGAATACAGACCACCGAAAATGAGGCCTGCAAGCGCTCCACCTGTGTCATATATGAAGTTTAACGTTGTTGTAATTCCTTTCCCAACTATATTTCCAAGTGGACCAATGACTAAAATCGCAGTGAAACCTGTTAAAATAACCGTAATAAATGGTGTAACAAGCAAGTCGACTGCGTGTGGAACGACTTTTCGCAAGCTTTTTTCGATTTTACTCATGACATATGTTGCAAGCAAAATTGGAATGACCGTTCCTTGATATCCAATCATTGCGATATCAAAACCGAGAAAATGCAAATACTCAGGTTCAGCACTTCCTAATCCCCAAGGATTCAACAAAGCAGGATGAGTCATAATTCCGCCGATCACTGCTCCTAGAAACGGGTTTCCCCAAAATTCTTTCGCAGCACTATAACCAATTAAAATCGGCAAAATAATGAAAGCAGCACTTGAGAACATATCAAGTAATACAATCCATGCACTATCTGGCGCTACCCATTTGAACGCCTTCATCATCCCGAGCAATCCCATAAGCAATCCGCTAGCTACAATGGCTGGAATAATTGGAACAAAAATATTTGACAACGTTTTCGCGAGACGAGCGATCGGATTCATCTTTTGCTTGACTGCTTCTTGGTGCACATCGGCACTTACGTTTTGTAAACCTGCTTCTTTGACAAACTGTTCGTATACTTTGTTGACAACACCTGTACCAAAAATAATTTGATACTGACCGGAACTAGAAAATGCACCTTTGACCCCATCAAGTTGTTCAATTGCTTGTTGATTAACCTTCTTTTCGTCTTTTAAAACAAGACGAAGACGAGTTGCACAATGAACCGCACTAATGACATTTTCTTTTCCACCAAGCAAAGACAAAAGTTGCTTTGTTATGTGTTCGTAATTCATATAAACTCCTCCTCTGCATATAAAATGATAGAAAACAAAAAGACCTAAAATGTACATACGAATTCCTTAAACATCGTCGTACATTTTAGGTCTTGCCTGCTTATGCAGTAACAATCCTACGATATTTCATTTTTTATCCGCTTTCATTTTAGCTTATTATTCAAAATTCGTCAATATTCTACAAAATGATTATTTTGTGGTTAAGCGTTGAATGTGTAGCGTAATATAAGCTAACTCGGTGACAGGAAATTGGATTCCGTATTCCTTTTTTGCATATTCAGCCATCGCAACAGCGCATGCAAACTCTCTTTCGTATTTCTTTTGAATGAGCGTTAACATCTCTTCATCCATCGAATGAAACAACTCACCGTTTTCAATTCGGTTCAGTGCAAAACGCAAATGTGTTACAAGTCTTTGGTAAGATATTCCTTCTTCGTCAATATGAACATGTAATGTTTGTTTCATCAAATCGATCATTTCTCGAATTAAAGTCGTTTGTTTTAACGTTCTGTTCATGCTGGCTGCGTCCATTTTCGCTGTATGAATATGAAGAGCAATATGGGCAACTTCGTCATCAGGAATGTCGATACCAAGACGTTCTCGAATCAGTTGTTTTGCCCAAAGACCTATTTGATATTCTTTTTTATACAACACTTTAATTTCATTTAACAACTTATTTTGTATTTGGTACCCTTGTTGAATCCGTTCAATCGCAAATGATAAATGGTCTGTCAATGCAATATGAATATGATTGTTTAACGGTGCTTGCAATTCACCTTCAGCATGGCTAATAATTTCTTCCGCGATATCAATGTGCTCTTCTGGAAGGGTACGTAACAACTCTTGGAACTTTTCATTCTCTTCTTCCATCACAAAAATTTTTTCGATTTTTGCACGAGGTACAATATCATTTTTCTTTTTTTGAAAAGCAATTCCTGGTCCCATTACAATTTTCTCTTGCCCTTCATCCAATACAACGACAGCGTTATTGTTCAAAATTTTATGGATTCGCAACGTCATCTTCGTCCCCTTAACACCGATTGTTTTATCACATATATATTATTTCAATTTCACTTTCATTAAAACAGTACTTCCTCTTTCTGCTTGTTCTATATGCTCTCGATGACACTCGTTTACCACCTCCCCGTTTGTAATCACTACTGGGGTAAGGAGACTTTTCGCCTTTTGTTGCACAAGCGCCAAGTCAAACGACAAAAGTAAATCCCCGGCCTTCACACGATCCCCTGCTTTCACGTACGCTTCAAATCCTTCTCCATGCATATGAACTGTATCAATGCCAACGTGAATAAGAATTTCTAATCCTTCATCCGAACGCAAGCCAACAGCATGTTTTGTCGGGAACACTTGTACTACTTCTCCATGAATCGGTGAAACAACGACACCATCTGTTGGCTCAATCGCAAAGCCATCGCCCATCATTTTCTGGGCAAACACAGGGTCTGGAACATTTTCAAGCGATCGTACATTTCCTGTTAAAGGGGAAACAATGACCTCTTCACGCTTACGAAACAAACGAAACATTTGAAATATCTCCTTCCTAAAGAATTATTTGGATAAAAATAAAAGACCTAAAACGCAAGAAAGAAACCTTCTTTCATCCGTTTTAGGTCTTGCCTGCAACGCAGTCACAATCCCACAATATGCGACTTTTTCACTTATAGAGTAAAGTAAGCTCTTTCATTTGTCAATATGCTACAATAATCGTAAAAACAACGTAAGAAACGGAGTGGATGTAATGAATCCTTTTGCCACTCATTTTGAAAGTTTAGAGGAGTTTGCAGATCGTGTGAGCGAGTTATTGCAATGTCCGATTACGATTGAAGATGCAAACCATCGCTTAATTGCTTATAGTGGACATGAGCATTACACCGATCCTGCCCGTACGGCAACCATCATTCATCGTCGCGTACCAGAGCGTGTCATTAATAGTTTATGGCGTGAAGGGGTGATCCCAAAACTTTTGCAGGGTGAAGAGCCTGTTCGTGTCGCAGAAATTTCAGAAGTAGGGCTCGGCAATCGCATCGCCATTTCGATTTGGAAAAATAAAGAGGTGCTCGGATTTATTTGGGCAATTGAAATGAATGAGCCGTGGACAGAGCAACAGTTCCATTTGTTAAAACAAGCAGCGAAAGCAGCAAAAAATTTGTTGTTGCAATTGCAAATTCGCAAACATAAAAAAGAAGAGCGCATTCAAGAGTTTTTTTGGAAACTACTAACAGGGCATGTTTCCTCTCCTCACGACATCGTTGAACAATGTCACCAATTAAATGTGCATGTATATCCGTTTTTTTCTGTTGGCATTTTTCAATTTCAACAACAGATTCAAACGCAAGTGGAGCGGCAAATTGATTATTTATTAAAAACGACACAACAACTCGCTATTCCGCTTTATACGATCGACCATCAGCGGCTTATCGTGCTCGTCGCTCCAAGCTCGAACGTCTACGGGGAATCGCACATTGAGCGATTTTTTCGCTCGTTTATGACGCAAATGAAAGAGCGATTTCGCGTCGACATTATGATGGGGGCGTTCGGAAATGTATATGAGTGCTACACAAAAATTGCAAAAAGTTATGAAGAAGCACAAACGGTATTAAAAATGAAACGCGCCTTTCCTCATCAACTTGCGAATATTCAAAGCTATCAGCATCTTGGCATGTATCAATTTTTTGATTTACTTTTTGAACAAAAACGACATGGGGATTTCCACAACGTTGCGCTCGAAAAGCTGAAACAGTACGACGCACAGCATCACACCAACTTAGTGGAGACGATTGAAACGTATCTTGACTGTGACAGCAACGTCAATGAAACGGCGAAAACGCTCAATATTCATCCGAATACACTCGCTTACCGTCTGAAGCGAATAAGTGAAATTGGAAACATCGACTTAAGCAATATGAGCGAAAAAGTAAAACTATATATCGATATGAAATTAGACAAATATCGGATAACATAGCTTTTGTGGAAATCCACAAAAGCTTGTTTTTTCTTTCTCTTTTCTAAACAAACAACAAATGATAAAAAACATTTATACTGTAGATAATAACGAAAGACAACATGAAAGGGGAAACAGCACATGATTATTGGTGTTCCAAAAGAGATTAAAAATAATGAAAATCGTGTAGCGATTACACCAGCTGGCGTTATGTCATTCGTCAGCAATGGACATACTGTCATCATTGAGAAAGATGCAGGAATTGGAAGCGGTTTCACAGATGAAGCTTACGTTCAAGCAGGCGCACAAATCGTTGAACGTGCCGCAGATGTATGGGCGCAAGCGGATATGGTAATGAAAGTAAAAGAACCGCTACCAAGCGAGTACGAATACTTCCGTCCGGGATTAGTATTGTTCACATACTTACACCTCGCTGCTGAACCAGAGTTAGCGCGTGCGCTAAAAGAAAAAGGCGTCATCGCAATCGCTTATGAAACGGTACAAGTTGGTCGTACGTTACCGCTTTTGACACCGATGAGCGAAGTAGCAGGACGGATGGCAGCACAAATTGGTGCCCAATTTCTTGAAAAAACAAAAGGCGGAAAAGGTATTCTTCTTTCCGGAGTTCCAGGCGTTAGCCGCGGAAAAGTAACGATCATTGGCGGCGGTGTCGTCGGAACGAACGCAGCAAAAGTGGCGATCGGCTTAGGTGCAAACGTCACGATTATCGACTTAAGCGCAGAACGTTTACGTGAACTTGACGATATTTTCGGAAGCCAAATTAATACGCTTATGTCTAACCCAATGAACATCGCACAAGCTGTTGCGGAGTCTGACCTTGTGATCGGTGCAGTATTAATCCCAGGAGCAAAAGCGCCAAAATTAGTGACAGAAGAAATGGTCAAAGCGATGCAACCAGGTTCAGTCATCGTTGACGTAGCGATCGACCAAGGCGGGATTGTTGAAACGAGCGACCATGTAACAACGCACGACAACCCAACATATGTGAAACACGGCGTCGTTCACTACGCAGTAGCGAATATGCCTGGAGCTGTGCCACGCACATCAACACTTGCACTTACAAACGTCACAATGCCATATGCACTACAAATTGCAAATAAAGGCGTACACAAAGCGGTCGCAGACAACCCTGCATTACGCCTTGGTGTAAACGTCGCAAACGGAGAAATCACATACGAAGCAGTCGCACGCGACCTCGGTTACGACTTCGTTCCTGTTGAAGTGGCATTAGAAAAACAATTATTAGCATAAAAAAACGAAAGGTGTCCTGACAACATGGGACACCTTTTTCTTATAACACTTTAGATAAAAACGACTTCGTTCGCTCATGTTGTGGTGCATCAAAAATTTGTTGTGGTGTTCCTTCCTCTACAATCACTCCACCGTCCATAAAGAGAACGCGATCCCCGACTTCACGCGCAAATCCCATCTCATGCGTCACGACGACCATCGTCATGCCTTCTTTCGCTAGTTGCTTCATGACGGCAAGCACTTCCCCGACCATTTCCGGATCGAGCGCAGACGTCGGCTCGTCAAATAACATCACTTTCGGCTCCATCGCAAGCGCACGAGCAATAGCAACACGCTGTGCCTGTCCACCGGATAATGAATCCGGATATACGTGTGCCTTATCTTGTAAACCGACTTTCGCAAGCAACTGCATCGCTTTTTCTGTCGCTTTTTCTTTCGACCATTTGCGCACTTTCATCGGGGCGAGTGTAATATTATCAAGCACCGTCATATGCGGAAATAAGTTAAATCGTTGAAACACCATGCCAACTTCTTCACGCACTTTATTTAAATCCGTTTTCGGATCCTTTAAATGAAATCCGTCAACGATGATATCCCCCTCATCAAAATCTTCAAGCAAGTTTAAACAACGTAAAAATGTCGACTTTCCTGAACCAGAAGGGCCGATAACGACGACCACTTCTTTTTCATGAATGTGTACATCAATTCCTTTTAACACTTGTAGCGATCCGAACGATTTTTTTAAATTTGTCACTTGAATCATGCATCATACCTTCTTTCTAACCGATGTAGCAACTTGCTTAACGAGAGGGTAAGCACTAAGTAAATGAGCGCAACAGTTAAGTACGGCTCCCAGACGCGATAATATTGCCCTTGCATTGCTCGTCCCCAGTACATCAGTTCAGGTGCCGCAATAATTGCCGCAAGAGACGAATCTTTAATGAGAACGATAAATTCATTGCCGAGCGGTGGGATCATTCGTTTAATGGCTTGTGGCAAAATGATGTAACGCATTGCCTGTACGTGTGTCATTCCAAGCGAACGGGCCGCTTCCATTTGACCGCGATCAATGGACTGGATGCCAGCACGGAAAATTTCCGCAATATATGCAGCCGCGTTTAAAGATAAAGAAATTGCGCCAGATACGAGCGGATTCGGTTGAGCCGTAAAAATAGGCATCACACCAAAATGAATAAGCAAAATTTGTACGAATAATGGCGTGCCACGGAAAAAATGAACGTACCAATCAAAAGGAAGACGAACGAGGCGGCTTTGAACCATTTTTCCGAGCCCGATGGCTAAACCGAGAATCGTCCCGAAAAAAATGCCAACTAACGATAAGCCGATCGTCCAGAGCACTCCTTTCAAAAAAAACGGTGCATATTCAACAATCATATTGAAACGAAAATCCATCATTAATCACCTTTCCCTTTGTAAAAATTGCGTAACTGTCTAAAGTTACGCAATTTTTACATCAACGTTATTGCTGTTGTTGTAATGATTCAATATTCGGTTCTGCACCAAACCATTTTTTGTAAATTTCTGTGTACGTGCCATTTTCGATGACTTTTTTCAACGCTTCGTCTACTTTTTGTTTTAACTCGCTTCCTTTCGGGAACATAAAGCCGTAAAATTCAGATTCAAAATGTTCTGGGTCTTCGAACGCTACAATTTTAGCATCTGGATTATTTTTTACGTATTCGTTGGCGACGGCATTATCTGTGACAACGGCTTCCACACCACCGTTTAATAAGTCCATAATCGCAACGACCGTATTCTCAAACTTTTTAATATTTTTATTCTCTTTTCCTAAAATCTTCTCAACCGCTTCTTGTCCAGTTGTACCGTTTTGGACGCCGACAACTTTTCCTTGTAAATCTTTCGCGCTTTTAATCGAACTTCCTTCTTTAACAAGAATCATATGTGTCGATTCAAAGTACGGAATAGAAAAGTCATACGTTTGTTTCCGATCATCGTTAATTGTAATTCCTGAAACGGCCATATCCGCTGTTTTCCCTTGAATAGCCGCAAACAATGGATCCCAACCGATGTTTTTTAATTCATATTCTAGTCCAGCTTCTTTCATGACAGCTTTTAATAAATCGACATCAAAACCGACAATTTCCCCTTTATCCATGTATTCAAATGGGGCAAACGCCGCATCTGTGACGACAGTAATTTTCTTTTCTGTTGTCGCCGTTTTTTCTGTCGAACTACCACATCCAACAAGCGCAAACATAAGCATAAAGACAAGCGTTGCAATCATTCCTTTTTTCACCATTGTTATTCCCCCTTACTATTTGCTGTAAAATAATAAATGCTTGTGTATAAACATGTTATGCTCCTCATGTTTCACATATTATCAGCTTTTTTGTTTTTATGCAACAAATTTTATAAAAATAATTTTTGGAAAAATCTTTATTTTAAAAAATGTTTTTGATCAACTTTTCACAAATTTTTCAATCCTTTATGCTCCTCACCTTGTTAAAAAGTAGTATTCTTTATATAGGGGATATTTTTATTATCCTGAATGAATGGGAGGAGATTATAATGGCGCTACTGACTGTACATGAAGCGTTAATGGACGCTTGGAGAACGTTTAAAGGTGATAAATGGAAAAAAGAAATTGACGTTCGCGATTTTATTTTAAATAACGTAACCGTTTACACAGGGGATGAATCGTTTTTACAAGGTCCGACGGAAGCGACGAAAAAACTTTGGGAACAAGTGATGGAACTTTCGAAACTAGAACGCGAAAAAGGCGGCGTTCTCAACATGGATACGGAAATCGTATCGACCATTACGTCGCACGGACCTGGCTATTTGAATAAAGAACTTGAAAAAGTCGTCGGTTTCCAAACAGACGAACCGTTTAAACGGGCGCTTATGCCATTTGGCGGTATTCGCATGGCCGAGCAAGCATGCGAAGCGTACGGCTACCAAGTAAGCGATGAAGTAAAGAAAATTTTCACTCAATATCGTAAAACGCATAACCAAGGCGTATTTGACGTATATACGGACGAAATGAAAGCGGCGCGCAAAGCAGGAATCATTACAGGGCTTCCTGACGCATATGGACGCGGTCGCATTATCGGTGACTATCGTCGCGTGGCCTTATACGGTGTTGATCGCTTAATTGAAGAGAAGAAAAAAGATTTACGCAACACAGGTGCGCGTACAATGAGTGAAGACATCATTCGTCTTCGTGAAGAATTAGCTGAACAAATTCGCGCCCTTCAAGAATTAAAAGAAATGGCTGCAAGTTACGGCTACGATATTTCTAAACCAGCGCGCAATGCACACGAAGCGTTCCAATGGCTATATTTCGCTTACCTTGCGGCGATTAAAGAACAAAACGGTGCAGCAATGAGTTTAGGTCGCGTTTCTACGTTTTTAGATATTTATATCGAACGCGACTTGCAAGAAGGGTCATTAACAGAACGGGAAGCACAAGAGCTCGTTGACCATTTCGTTATGAAGTTACGCCTCGTCAAATTCGCGCGAACACCAGAATATAATGAGCTATTTAGCGGCGACCCAACGTGGGTAACCGAGTCGATCGGCGGTGTCGCGATTGACGGCCGTCCGCTTGTGACGAAAAACTCGTTCCGCTTCTTGCATACGCTCGACAACTTAGGGCCTGCACCGGAACCAAACTTAACGGTGCTTTGGTCCACACAATTGCCAGAAGCGTTCAAAAAATATTGCGCGAAAATGTCGATTCAAACAAGCTCTATCCAATATGAAAATGACGATTTAATGCGCCCTGAGTTCGGCGATGACTACGGCATTGCGTGCTGCGTATCCGCGATGCGAATCGGCAAGCAAATGCAATTTTTCGGCGCGCGTGCAAACCTTGCAAAAGCATTATTATATGCGATTAATGGCGGCGTAGATGAAAAATTAAAAGTGCAAATCGGTCCAGAATTTGCGCCAATCACATCTGAATACTTAGATTACGACGAAGTGATGCGCAAGTTTGATAACGTCATGGAATGGCTAGCAGAGTTGTATATTAATACGTTAAACGTCATCCATTACATGCATGATAAATATTGTTATGAACGAATCGAAATGGCGCTTCACGATACGCACATTTTGCGCACGATGGCAACTGGTATCGCTGGGTTGTCCGTTGTCGCTGACTCATTAAGTGCGATTAAATATGCGAAAGTAAAAACGATTCGTGATGAAAATGGCTTAGCTGTCGACTTTGAAATTGAAGGCGACTTCCCGAAATACGGTAACAACGATGATCGTGTAGATTCGATTGCTGTCGATATTGTTGAGCGCTTCATGACAAAATTGCGCAAACATAAAACGTATCGCGATTCAAAACATACAACATCGATCTTAACAATCACGTCAAACGTCGTCTATGGGAAAAAGACAGGAAATACACCTGACGGCCGTCGCGCAGGCGAACCGTTTGCACCTGGTGCTAACCCATTGCACGGCCGCGACACAAAAGGTGCGCTTGCGTCGTTAAGCTCTGTCGCAAAATTACCGTATGAATATGCATTAGATGGCATTTCAAACACGTTCTCAATCGTGCCAAAAGCACTCGGTAAAGATGATGCAACACGCGTTCAAAACCTTGTGGCAATTTTAGACGGATATGCTAAAAAACGCGGTCACCATTTGAACGTCAACGTCTTTAACCGCGACACGTTGCTCGATGCGATGGAGCACCCAGAAAAATATCCGCAGCTCACCATTCGTGTATCAGGCTATGCGGTGAACTTTATTAAATTAACACGCGAACAACAAATTGACGTCATTAATCGGACGTTCCATGAAACTATGTAATGGAAGCTCCCACACATTGTGGGAGCTTTCTACCTAGGAGGAAAACAATATGAACGGATTTATTCATTCGATTGAATCATGCGGAACGGTGGATGGTCCCGGTATTCGCTACGTCATTTTTACACAAGGCTGTTTATTACGTTGTCAATATTGCCACAACGCAGATACGTGGGAAATTGGCAAAGGAAAGCAAATGTCCGTCGATGAAATCATCGCTGATGCCCTAACATACTTGCCGTTTATGCAAGCATCTGGCGGCGGGATTACAGTAAGTGGCGGAGAACCGCTTTTACAAATCGATTTTTTAATCGAGCTATTTCGCCGTTGTAAACAGCTTGACATTCATACAACGATTGATTCATCAGGGGGATGTTATACGACGGAGCCGTCGTTCCAACAAAAGCTTGATGAATTGCTTCAATATACAGATTTAATTTTGCTAGATTTAAAACATATCGATGAAAAAAAACATCGGAAACTAACAGGAAAAACAAATGAACATATTTTAGCTTTTGCTCGTTTATTATCTGAGCGAAACGTACCCGTCTGGATTCGTCATGTGCTCGTTCCAACCGTCACAGACGATGAAGAAGATTTACATCGCTTAGCTGACTTCATTCGTACGTTACGCAACGTCGAAAAAATTGAGGTACTTCCGTATCATCAACTCGGCGTGTACAAATGGAAAGCGCTCGGGCTGACATATCCGCTTGAAGGCATCCCGACACCATCAGAAGAACGTGTTGAAAAAGCAAAACAAATATTAGGCGCAAAATAGGCTGGTCGTCATTGACCAGCTTTTTGCATAAATTTTACTTTCAACTCATCCCATGTCAATTGTTCCGTCCGTTGCACGAGCCAGTCTGGAGATAAAGATGCCAAATGATTCCCGATACCGACGGAAAACATATTTGTTTGCTTAATCGCCTTCATCCCTGCCTCACCGTCTTCAATGGCAACACAAAAGCGCGGATCGACATAAAGATGTTTAGCGGCCGTTAAAAAGATTTCTGGATCGGGCTTCATGCGCGTAATTGTTTTTACGTCGACGATGACGTCGAAAAATGAACGCACACCAAGCCGCTCAACAACTACACTTGCATTTGAACTTGACGATGCGAGCGCCATCGGGACACCGTCGCGCTGAATGTCGCGAAGGAGATCTATCATTCCCGGCAACACGTCACTTGGCGACAATTGCTCGATCAACACACGATAATATTGACCGCGCCGGTCGCCAAGGGCTCGCTTTTCTTCTTCCGACCATTCACGCGCCTTTTCTCCAAGAAGCGCCTCAACCATCGCCTGTCTGCTCATACCTTGAAGCTTTTGATTGAGCTGTCGATCAAAGGGCACTCCTATTTCATCGGCGACGCGTTTTGTCGCAATATAGTACAGCTCAACCGTATCAGCAATGACGCCATCTAAATCAAAAATAACTGCTTCAATCATTGCGTCCTCCCATTTGACTTTCTACCATTTTTCTTAACCGCGGACTAAGCGAGAGTTTCATCCAATGCTCATATATTTCCTTCTTTTCCGCAAGCGACAAATAGTAGCGCCCATTCGCCTCTTGTTTTGCTCGCTTCGTGACATCGTAAAGAGAGATCGCTGCAGCAACGGAAATATTAAAGCTTTGCACAAATCCATTCATCGGAATGATAAACTTCCCGTCCGCCAAAGCAAGCGCCTCTTCGGATACTCCGCGATGCTCATTCCCGAACAAAAGCACTGTCGGTTTCGCTACGTCAATTTGTTCAAGCGGAATCGTTCCTTCTCCTAAATAGCTTGCATATACTTGATAGCCGTTTTGTTGGAGGTGGCGAATGGCCTGTTCAATCGATGAATGTTTATGCACAGTTAACCATTTGTCCGCATGTCGCGTCACCCATTTATTCGGTTCAAACGGAGCCGCTCCGGCGACAACATGAACGTCTTGAATGCCAAACGCCTCGGCTGAACGTAACACCGCTGCTTGATTGTGCGGATCATCAACCGCTTCAGTCAAAATCGTAATATATCTTGTTCGTTCGCTTAACACATCGTACATCCGCTTTAAGCGACTTGGCAAAATCATTTCCCAAAGCAAGCGATTGTCGTCAGTTAACAATCCTTCTTCTATACGTTGTGCTAACCATTGCTGTTCTTCCTCTTTTGCCATTCGCATGCGACAACCCTCCTACGCTTTAATGACATGTGCGGTTTTCCCATTTGTCAACTTTAATAAGTCTTGAACAGAAAGCTTCATTTGCATGCCAATTTTTCCTGCGCTCACAATGATTTGCTCGTGCGCAAGAGCTGATTCGTCAACATACGTGTCGTACATTTTTTTCATCCCAATTGGTGAACAACCGCCGCGCACATACCCTGTCATTTTTTCAATGTATCCCACAGGCAACATATGCACGCTTTTTTCTCCAACAACAGCCGCCGCTTTTTTTACATGCAACTCCGCTGCGACAGGGATGACGAACACGTAAAGTTGTCCGCTCGTCCCTTTTGTCACAAGCGTTTTATATACAATCTCTTCACGTTGTCCAATTTTTTTCGCAACCGATCTCCCATCAATTTGCCCATCGGCATAGTCATAAGTGAGCAATTCATATGGCACACGTGTGCGATCGAGCATGCGCACAGCATTCGTCTTCGTTTGTTTCACCATCCGTCCCTCGCTTTCCCCTATTAGTGTACCATAAACAAAAAGAAGGGACATCCTTCATCGGACGTCCCTTATCTCAACTTTTATATGATGTAGGTAGTTGGCTTGTTGTATAGGAAAGTCAGTAGTTATCGACATATTTTATTTCTCACCAGATTTAAATATCGATATGTATTTTCCATCTGTATCTTTGTTTGTGTAATATTTCGCCCTCCATACTCCTTTTTGTGGCGTTACATTCAATTGCTTATTTAACGGTTGCGCAATCGTGACTTCCCCTCGATCGATGATATTTCCTTTTGGATCGTACAGCTCATATGTCAAACTACCGCCTTTGAGCTGAATGCGATGGTTAATATGCAACTTTTCGTACTTTATTTTATTCACCTCAATGGTTGCTTCGAAAACACGATATTTTTCCTCATACTGTTCAGGTAAAAATAATCCCTCTGCGGATGATTCAAAAGTCTCTTTGTATATGAACGTATAATAAAATATACCTAACAAAACAATAAACGTAAGACTGCCGAACAAAAGCAACAACTTTCTGCTCATTCACACTACCCCTTTCCCTTATCTAGCTGAATGCATCCATCACTAAGATAAATCATGCGATTAGCATAAGAAGCTATTTTTTCATCATGTGTAATGACAATGATACATTTCCCCTCTTCGTTCATTTGCTGAAGGAGCTCCATTACTTTCTCACCATTTTGACGATCAAGCGATCCTGTCGGTTCATCAGCTAAAACGATGTTCGTTTCCGCTACCATCGCCCTCGCAATAGCAACTCGTTGCTTCTGTCCCCCCGATAGCTTAGAAACATTCTTTTGTCGCAAATGAAAAATGCCAAGCTTGTTTAAGTAATATTCAACTTTTTCGCGTCGCTCCTTTTTTGACATGTTTCGTTTTAATAATGGGAGTTCAACGTTTTCAAATACAGTGAAGTTTGTCATTAATGTGTCAAGGCCGATTATTTTTTTCCCAAAATCGCCGGTTTAAAATTCCCCAGAAGGACCTCATTGATCCTTCTGTTTTTCTTGTTGGAGTCTTTTTTCCCGTAATCGATAGCTTTCCCCCTTTAGGTTGAAAATGATGGAATGATGCAGTAATCGATCTAACATCGCTGTCGCCAAAACCGAGTCTCCCACGATTTCTCCCCATTCCCTAAAGCTTTTGTTGGAGGTGAGGATAATCGGGGCATGTTCGTACCGACGGGCGATGACCTGAAATAAGTAATGAGCGCTGTTCGGGTCCAGTTTTAGATACCCCATTTCATCAATAATGAGAACGGTTGGCTTCACAAAGACACGAAGCTTTTTCTCCAACTTTCCTTCCTGGTCGGCTCTTCTTAACTGAGTGACCAAATCATGGGCGGTAATAAAATACGTTTTATACCCTCTTGCGATCGCCTCCATTCCAATCGAAATAGCCAGATGCGTCTTTCCAATCCCCGGTGGACCGAGAAAGAGGATATTCTCCTTTCGATCAATAAACGATAAGGTAAGCAGTTCTCGAATCCGGCGCTCATCCACCGAAGGCTGCGCGGTAAAATCAAACGTATCGATCGTCTTGCGATATGGCAGTTTGGACAGCTTGATGAGCGTTTGGATCGATCGT
>NZ_RXXX01000046.1:0-21191 GCF_011006755.1 Anoxybacillus sp. MB8 | reverse complement strand
CTCAACCAGGTCTGATTCACCATTCGGATCAAGGGAGCCAATATGCATCGAACGAGTATCAAGCCATTTTACGACAGCATGGAATGCAAACTAGCATGAGTCGAAAAGGAAACTGTTATGACAACGCATGTGCGGAATCGTTTCACAGTATTATCAAAAAGGAACTGATTTTTCACGAGACCTTTACAACAAGGGAGGAGGCCAAACAACGGATTTTTGAATATATTGAGTGTTTTTATAACTCCCAGCGAATTCATTCCGCTAACGAGTACATGTCTCCGATGGCATATGAGAAGCTGCATCAACACGGCAAAAAACAATCCTTCTCTGAATGAAGTCGCGATATGGCGGTTTCTTAATCCTCTTGATAAGGGGAAGGGTTTACCAACCGTTCTCCTTATCAAGAGGCCACCAAACGAAGTGCGGTAGTAGGGTTTTAAAATTTTTCTCGATTTTACGTGTCTATTTTCTTGACATAATACCAATCATCCCCTCCTTTCTCTTGAACAGCGAAATCGCGAACATTTCTTTGTTCATGAGCTGAGTGTACCTTTGGATTGTCGGGCGCGACTTGACGAACAACAGACTGACTCTGAGTTTCATACGTAATCTCTTCATTTATCGACGTACATTCAATATTTGACTGCACCTCATAAGGTTCAATCCCCATTTCCTCTAATTTAACCCACAAACTTGCAAGCGCGCGATCTGGGTCGCGGTAAAAGTCACGGCCGCGCACGCGCCAGAACGTCCAACCAATCCGCTCTAACATATACTGCCGTTCCATGTCCGCTTCCCACTTCTCAATTCCATGGAATTTTTCCCCGTCGCACTCCACTGCCAAACGATTACGCATCCCCTCCACCACGAGGTCAATACGCCGTCCTGCTACTTTCATTTGCGGAATGACACGGAATCCCCGTGCGCGAATGCGGCGAAGCACTTCCACTTCAAATTCAAATGGAGAATCACACATTTGTTCTAACTCTTTCATCTCCTCTTGCATGCGCGCTGGATTTAAACAATACGAAAGCAATCGATGCCGCAAATCCTCTGGTTTCAAGTCTTCTAACCCCACCGAATGATAGAGGCGCATTTGATTGCGTGCACGGCTTGCAGCGACGTTAAAAATTTGTTGGAAGTTTTTCTTCGTCAGTGACTGAAAACGACGATTCGGCGCGACGACCATCGACAAGAACATAACATCGCGCTCATCCCCTTGGAACGCGTAGGCGTTGCCGCAGCGAATTTTTCGCTCAATAATTGCTTGCTCACCGATTGTGTTACGCAACAGCGTTTCAATGAGCTCATGCTGTTTATTACCTTGTAACGCTATCACACCAATTGTCTGACCGTCATATGCTGGATCTTTTAGTAGCGCGGCGATATCCTGAACAATTTTTTCCGCCTCTGGTCTGTTGATTGCTTCTGTTCCTTCTGAACAATAGCCGTCTACTACACGAATCGCTAGAACAGGTGGTGTCAACATTTCTTCCTTCGTCGGCAAACGGAGAGGAATCATGTTGCCGTTATAGCTTAAATCATTGGAAAACTGAATAATTTCTGGAACGCAACGGAAATGCTCTTTTAACATGAGCCGTCCCGATTTTGGGAAAGTTTGATCGGCTATATCGTATAACGACGTTTGCAAATCAAATAATCTCGCGTTTGGAATGCCTTGCAAATATTGTTGAACGAGGTTCGTGACATCTTCCGATTTTACACCTAAATCATACGGACTGATTTGCTCGTCATCCCCGACCACAATGGCACGTTTTGCACGAAGCAACACAGGTAAAGCTAAAATGTTACATTGGCTACTTTCATCGACAATCACAACATCAAACTTTTCATTCGTGACCGGGAAGTTCTCCAACACTTGCTGAATCGGCATAATCCAAACTGGAATTGCCCCTTGGCATTTCGCCATTTCCTGCTGCGCTTCCCGCAAATACATCGCCGCGTTCTTTCCCGTTCCTTTTCCGTATCGCATAATATACGTTTTCCATGCAGATAAGGCCCGTTTCTGTTCCTCGGTAATACTTTCAAGTTGATATTTCCAACTAGAGTTGGCGACGATTTGTTGAATAAGCTTTTGTTGAGTGCTTTGCTCCTGCTTCATGGCCTCTTCCAGTTCAATAGAATCAAGGTGATCCAATTCATGCAGCCATGTATGAAGCGCCTTGAACTTCCATGCCATATGAAACGATACTGGCATCGGCTCATCTTGTCCTAACAAACTTTCGATCCATTGCGCCGTTTTCGGCGCGGCGCTCTTCATCGCGGCAAGTAGCGATTCGAGTCGTGCCGCTTTCTGTTTCGTTTCTTGGAGGCGTTCAAGCTCCTCAAGCGCTTCTTGCCAAGCAGCTACGTCTTTTTTTTCCAGCGCATGAAATAATTCACCCCATATTTGGTGAGCGTTATGCTGTTTCATGCACTGCCTCATTTCTGCTTGAATTCCTTCATATTTTTCCTGCCATTCACGCAGCTCATATTTGCGAATCTCCCAGCTGACTGCTTGGTGGATGAGATTGTATGTCGACAGTTCCTCCCATTTTAATGGTGCAGGAAGAACGACTTCTTTGAGCATTAAGCGGAGCTGCTCCATTTTTTGCGCCATTTCAAACACTTGATGAAGGACTTCTAATTCATTATCCATTTGGCTAATCGCAGTCGGGACATCCTCGATGCGAATTCCGCCGAGCGGTTCCATTATGTTGTTCCATTTCCGAATGAACCGCTCTTTTTCTTCTTGCACTTTGATGTATTGCTCGATGATTTCAAACTCTTGAACCGTTTCTATCGGCTTGTTGTTAAACACCGGTTCCTTAAATAAATATTTGACGTCTTTTCCTTTTAGTAAAAAGTAAATCGCTCCTGTTTTTCTTTGTTGTAGCGCTTCTTTCGCTTTCATAATGTCTTGTTTGAATGCAAATAACGGCTTCATAGGAGGATTGATCACATAATCACTTAATTGTTTATAAGAAAGAAGCAACAACTTAACCGCCTGCTTCGCTTCAGAAGCAAACTGTTCCCAAATTTCTTTGCGCACGCCGCCGCTGTCGACATCTTGCAGTATTGCACGATAAGGCGGTCGTTCAAACAAATGTCCCCCCGCTAAAATGTAGTTCAGTACAGCTAACGCCTCATGCAACACTTCTTTCGGCAATGGAACGGAAAAGTCAGTTTCTCCTTCTTTCATCCGCTCGGCCAATGCATCCCCTTCAGCTAAAAGTGCGCGAAACTCTTCCGTTGAAAGAAGCGATTGGCGCTCTGGCAATTCGTACAACAAAAGGCGGTAATCGGTTGACGTCAGCTCCCCCCTCAATTTCCAAAGCTCTGCGAATTGTTCCTCCGATATCGGCACCGAACGATTCATTTCGATATCATCCGCAATCCAATCATATGGGACAGGTGGTTTTTGCAACATACGTGCTGCATCCGCACGGAAAATGGCTTTTCCATCCCAATGAACCGTTTCATGTTCTTTCAGCGCCAAACGCCGTAACTCTGTTCGATATTGCGCTTCCCGTCTACGGCTATTCTCTAGAGCCTTCTTCGCTTGTTCAATGTCTTTAGTCAATTGATTAATATTGGCACTCCCTAGCTTTTCCGAGATGGAATGGATGGAGTTTTCCATTTCCCGTAACGAGTCACGGCTGCCACCAAGTACCGGAACACATAAGCTTTGAATATCCTTTGGAATTTTGTCACGTAATACGCGAAGCGGACTTTCTTTTTGGCTCGTAATCAAGACTTTTTTTCCATGCGCAAGTAGGTGCGACACTAAATTAGCAATCGTATGTGACTTTCCTGTTCCCGGGGGCCCTTGCACGCTTACGCCGTAAGAAACGGCGATGCGTCTGGCGATTTCTTTCTGTTCTTCGTTTGCAGGAAGTGGGAAAAACAAGTCTTCTCCTGCTTGTTTCCATTCGTTCACATCAGCTAGAATAGCGGTTACCGCTTCCCCAACAAGTGATTGAATTGCAGGAGGCACCTCTAGCGTTCTAGCTTGAATTCCTTCCAAAATCATGCGCAAATCTTGTTTTAACACGCGCTGGTCTTTTTGGCGCACCACGAATAAGAAGCGACAAAATAATTTCGGGTTAGCACCGATGGAAATTGGGGTTCGGTCATCACGGACATACTCCCCATTGGCGTCGAGCAAATGAATAAATTTGGCGAACGACTCATCCAACGCGTTGCAAATGTCATTCATCGGTTCTATCTTCTGCCATTGATCGACCATCTCTTGAATTTGAGGTCTATTTGGAATCGCATAACCACTCAATGTTTCCAATTCCACCTGTAAGCGGTTAGCCGCTGGCTTGACGTGGAATATGCCTTTTTCCGCTAAAAACTCAACTCCATTCGCACTGTCACGAGCGGATGCTCAATGTTTTCATCCTTTTTCCACGTGAGCATCCCGACACCTAGGACGAGCTCTAATCGCTCCCCTTCACGCTCAAACCGTTGATACATTTTGAAGAAGTCTTCATACGTTTTCTTCTCTTGTTTCTTACGTGCTAAATGTTCTCTCCAGTTTTTCCATTCCACAAGCCACGTCTCATACATTCGCTGCCGATTGAGATCGTCTGTAAAGCGTTCTTCTCGTTCACCATCCTCTTCCACTATAACGCGCATCGGTTTAACACGGACTGTTTCAAGCTTCCAATCATTATAATTATCTTCAATCCATCCTTGCAGCAACTCTGGAGGAGTCGGTGGAATTTCCTCCTTTTTGTCAATATGCACCTTGCGCACTTCCAGCCACACATCGTGAAACCCGCTTGGGAATACAGTGCAATTCTCCATGTTAAAAAGATCTTCGTCCCATATGTAAAAATCATTATATTCACGATATCTACGAATCACCTTACTCCCTTGGTTGTTTAGCTCAATGAGATACTGAAAAAGACGCTCGATCTTGCTGACACCCATACCTTCACCTCATCTCATCTTTCAAATAGAACATTTCCATTATAAACATCTTTCACCATTTGTGCGACTTGTAAACGAAAAAGCCGCTATATGTCTGCAACTTTATACCTTACTATACTCGTGGTGCTAGTTGAGTCCTAACAACCAACTAACTAGCCCAGTGTTACAAGTGAATACACCAACATACACCCAGTTATACCAACAAATCCACTTTCACCCAAATTAAGGGGATGAGGGATTTGAGTCATGACGGTTTCTGACGTGGTTCAATCGTGACAGGGTTCTTCCGTCACCTCATATCCCATGGAAAGTACCTGATCAATCACTTGAAGATGAAGCTTAAATCCATAGTACTACTGCTTTTTCGACGCACAAAACCTATATACATCCAAATTGGCATTTTAACCTCTGATTCACACAGCACACCCGATGCGGCGTAACACCTCATCTGGATGTTGTAAGACGTACTGTTCAAAGCGAGTAATGGATTGGGCAATGTCATTTTGATCCTTGTGAAAAACGTTGGCAATCACCTCATCTTTCAACCACTTCCACAGCCGTTCAATCGGATTTAACTGTGGAGAATACGGTGGCGAAAAGATGAAATGAAAAGCATCGCCTTCCTCGCCATCAAGAAAGGCTTGCACCATCTTGGCATGATGAATACGCGCATTGTCCAACACAAGCACGAGGAATCGGTCTGTATATTTCTCTTTCAATCGGCGCAAAAAGTCGAGGAACGTTTCGGCATTGGCGGATGATGCGCGATGAAATACCACATCGCCTTGTTGAACATCGACGGCGCCAAAAATGGACACATGGTCATGGTGTCCGTAGCTTGGCACTTGTTTTTGATTCCCTACTTCTGCCCATGTCGTACGTAGCGCTTGATAAGCACGAACATGTGTCTCATCCACATAAAACAGCGTGACATTCTCGGTAATTAGTTTTTTTTTATAAATTCAAGTTCTTTTTGAAAGGCAGCTTGACGCTTGGCGTCTCCTTTGACTAGCTTGTAAGTCGGACGTGTCCATGACAAACGAAGACGATGCAATAACTTACGAATGCCTTCACGTGACATCGAAACGCCATAGGTTTGTTGAATGTAAGATTGTAAAATGCGCGTGTTCCATGACGAAGCGATGCCCCAGCCAGCATCCACAGGTGTAGTAGTTAACACGAGTTGTCTGATTTCTTGTTGTTGTTCTTCCGTAAGAAATGGCACGCGACCAGGTGGTAAGCGACGATCGAGTAGATGATCGAGCCCACCTTGATTAAACCGTGCAACATAGATGGCAACGGATTGACGGCATACGTTGACCATTTTTGCGACATCTTTACCGAGGTGACCTTCCATGACAAGACGAACAGCGGTCACCCGAACGCGAAGAGAAGCATCTTTGATTTTCCGTTCTTGTTTCCGAAGGGTTCGAGGTGTCCAGCCGTGATCATTTGTGATTTTCAAACGTTTCATGCCAATTCCGCTCCTTTTGTATAGAAATATTTAGGAGCAGTATAGCCATGAAAAAAGGTGTTCATACAGAAGTCATGGTTTTAAGGTGCATGTATATAGTGTCCGCGATTCCCTAAAGTCGTTTGACATGGTACATCCTTGTGGCATGACACAACTCTAATAGCATACTCCCTACGACCTCATAGGTATGATGTTGGTAAACGTCAAATGAAGCAATGTCGATAATGTATAATCTTTTACCTCAAGCACAACAAGCCCTAAATCAGGCCCAATAACGACAAAATCCGGACGTTTTCCTCGAATCTCCGGTTCATAATAGACAATGTAGTCATCTGGCAAATATGTTTTTAGCGTTCGAAACAGCAATCGCTCCCCCGCTGTCGCACTCGAACGAATCGTTTCCGGAATCGTGTACGCCATCTAAACCAGCTCCAGTGGAAAATAGGATTTTTGTACCATTATAATATAAAATAAGGAATTTGGGAGGGGGATTTGGTGAGGTGCTAGAAAAATGGTAGATTTGCTTAGATAGGCTAGCTCTTTATGTAGGTATAGCGTATGGAGATAGACTTTTGTTTACGCTATGGAGTGCATAGAACGTCCTAAAACTAATGCGGTATGTAGCTAAGCCCTCATCGATTTTCATAAACTCGTACTCTTCAAGTGAAGTAAACATAGGGCACCGTTGTGGCATTCAAAATAATATTTTCAACATCCTCACTACATCGGTAAACAGTAAAAGATTAAACCTTTACTGCCATCTGTTTTTCACTTGGATGGAATCCTCTTCATGGCTCGATAGATCTGTCACCGCAAACCTATTTTTGGGAAGGATTTCGTTTCGCCTTCAAACCTTCATTCTATTTTAATCCGGTACTTAAGCTAATGAACCTTTAAACCTTTCATTTCACACCATTTAACTTGTATGAGATCTCTCGCCCTGTAGAAGGCAATGCGCTGTCCCCACTCATTTCTCGTTTTGTTTTTGTCTTTATCCATAGTCAAACCCTTTTAATGAGAGATTTATCACGAGTGTTGATTATCCATTATTTTACTTAAAAACACAGAATCATATGGCTGAACACAAGCTTTTCTGCCTATTCCCTCGAAAAAGAACGCCGGCGGGCAAATGTAATTTGCCCGCAAAGCGTTCATTGTTCGAGGAAGGCATGAGTGCAGCATGCCCAGTCGGCAAGCGAATCGCTTGCCGACTACGGCAGAAAAGCTAGGAATAGAGCGATATCAACTGGTTTTTAATGGTTAATCAACACGCCTAGAGATTTATAAAAAAATTATGGTAGGGATATTAGGGCAAAACTAGGTGGGGAGAAAACTCTGTTTCCTCCACCTGCCTCATATAAAAATTTTCATATGATAAAATTGTTTTCACTTCCTTTGATGAAAAGTTTTTGTATTGTCTCATAATGGGGTAATATGTGCATTCGAAGTCAGTTGGCTCAATTTTAAATTAGCAAACATACACCATAACTAATTGAAAATTTTTTGCAACTCATTATATTTAGGTATAAAATTCAAGCATGTAAAACTACAAAAATTCATTTTTTCATGATAACGAACTCTTGAAAGAGCGATGAACAGGAGCTCCCCTATCTTTGCATCAAAACGATTCTCGCCTTCCTTTTCATCTTTTCCCACATTTACATCCAAAGACTGTTGATTATTCTGAAAGCACAACGAAGGAGCCGAAGAGCTCATACTGTCAACTATTTCTTTACTTTTTTTCGGACGATCGAGCACAAAAATAACATGAGAAGCTTCCCATCCTTTAAAGCTATGTACGGTGCATACCTTCAGTCGTGCATCCCCAGGTTGAAATTTCCATTTCTCTCTTCGCCGATTATCTATATTTTTTGTTCCACTTAAATCATAAACGTGTGAAACAGAAAAACCTTTACTGCCTAATTCCTTTACAATTTCCACTCCAGTTTCTTCGTGGGTTGTGAGAATTGCGATATCATCTATTTTGGCGCCTTGTTGTAATAAACTTTGCAACTCATCATATACAAATTTCGATTTTTTCTCCTGTAATTCGCTCACATTTTTCCAAGAAGCTTTGGTGAAAAAGTCCAATTGAGCATAGGGAATTAGAATTTCTTGCTTACGTTGTTCACCAAAATATTCCCGTAGCAACGAGATAAGTTGAACAATCGAACCTGGGAGTCGACGAGTAATATTTAAGTGACCAGGTCGTCCACGAAAACCAAGACCTTTAATTTCCTTGCTTTCTTCAATCCATACGTCTTTTTGTCTTCCATACAAATCTTGATCGATGTCGTAAAAAATAAAAAACTCCGCTTTTCCTGTAAAAAAGGTTTTTAGGAATTGAACCCATTGTTTTTTAAAATCTTGTCCTTCATCAATTAGAATGGCATCGAACATCCAATTATGATCAATTTCTATTTTTGATATACGTTCATTAATAACTTCTATCCATCTCAACTCAAAATCATCGTCATCATCTTCATAAGGAAGTTCGATACCATAGTTGTTAGCTAATTGTTTCAGAAAATGATGGAAATGTGAAATCACGAGTTCATCTCGTATTAATGTCCGATCCCCAACACCAAATTGTTGACTAACTAAATCACGAAGATAGTGCCGAAGCGTAATATTATACGTCAAAATAAGCACCCGATACGATTGTTTAAGCATTCGTGCTGCTTTAGTTGCTAAAATAAGGGATTTCCCCGAACCAGCGACACCTTTTAAACGCCGATACGAGCCAGGCTGCACTTTCACATACCTCTCCTGATCAGGAAATAACTTAATGGGTTCCTGTCTTTCTATATGGTAATCTGACGGATTTAGCCACATTTGCAAATCTTGCACGAAAGCAGGGAGAACATCATTCTTTACCATTAATGATTTTTTGATTGTTAATGAACGTATTCCCCCCTCATCAAGTCGATTCATCCCGATAGCTTCTACATGGCTCCGGTCAATTATTTTTACGACTTTGCCCTCCTGATTACCACAGAAATCTCTTGCATCCCTCACCAGTGCATTATGAAAATAAATAACCGGTTCGACGATAGCGTACGCTGTCTTATTGAATTGCTCTACAGCTGCAACATATTTTCTTGAAATAAACTGTAGCAAATTATCTTTGTATCGTTTGATCTGATTGATCGGATTTTTATCTATCCATTGCCCATCTGCCCCCAGCACTTTCCCGATTGGACGATAGTTGGTTGAATCTAAACTCCAATCTTTTACTTCAACAATTACAACCCCTTTTTCGGGATGGCACAAAACAAAATCCGGCCTATCTCCATTTAAGTGCGGCTGCTCGTACACAGTCCAACCTTCTAAAGCTTCTACCTTCTCTATCTGCTCTAGAAAAAACCGCTCCCCTTCTTGAATGTGATCATATACCTTAGAATTTCTAATGATTTTAGGTCCCATTCATCCTCTCTCCCCTAGCAATCTCGTTTCCAATACGAATACAGCTTCTCCTATTTCCCTGTCGATTTCCCCCACATGATTTGTATAATACCACTAAAAAACTTCAAGAGACAAAGTGATCAAACATATCTATCTAACTCACGATACCATCTGCTCTATTATTTTTTGTTGAATTTCCGATACATTAAACGGAACAATGACATTTTCCGCTAAATCCCGCTTACTTTCTAAAAGTTCATGCATTAACTCTTCAACTGTACCATTAGGAAAATTTTTTCGATCTGTTGTAATAATGTGGTATACATAGACATCTTTTTGTTGACCAATACGATAAACACGATCTGTAGCTTGATTTTCAATAGCAGGATTCCACCATCTTGTATAGTGAATCACATGATTAGCACTTGTTATCGTTAAACCAACACCAGCAGCTTTAGGGGATAGAATCATAATCCCAAAGCCAGGCAGCTGATTGAAACGTCGGACAACTTCTTGTCGATTCGGAGTATCCCCATCAATGACAGGAACAGAAATACCGTACATATTCATGAACAACCGCTTTAAAATAAAATGTAACTTGCGAAACTCGGTAAAGATAATAACTTTCTCATTTTCCCCTTTAATTTTCTCAATAATTTCAATCGTTTGTTTTAACTTAGGAACTTCTGAATATGAAAGATTTTCGTATTGTGGAATAACTGCACCCGGATGTCCATACAATTGTCGCAATCTCATTAACATGTTTAAAATCGCGATTTGTCCTACCTCCTTTGTCGCCAACATAGATGAGGCAATATCTCGTTGAACAGGCGATGCTTCCACATAAAATGGTTTAACCACATATTTTTTTGGCAAACGATTGTCTAAAATTTGCTGTTTTGTCCGACGTAAATAATAAGGCTGAATCGCTTTTAATAATCCATCATAATCCATCGTTTCCACAAATTTTTCGCGAAATTCTTTTAACGATCCCATTGCGCCGGGCTGAACAAAGTCCATAATAGCCCAAAGCTCATCCAAACTATTTTCCACTGGTGTCCCTGTCATAGCTAGTCTAAAATTAGCTTGCATAGCTCGAATTGCACGTGATCGTTGGCTTGTATGTGATTTAATGTTTTGTGCTTCATCACAGATAATTGCTTGAAATTTAATTTTTCCTAATAACAATTGATCAATCTTTAATGTATCATAACTCGTAATGACAATGTCGAATTGAGAAATGAGTTCAGCAGATTTAATTCTCTGCCCTCCCTTATGAACATACAACTTATTCATTAACTCTGGGGCGAATTTATTTAGTTCTTCTATCCAATTTTCAATTAAGGCGATAGGAAGAACGATTAAAGTTGGGCTTAATTTACTTTTATTCTTCTGATGTAATAAAAATGTTATGACTTGAATCGTCTTGCCAAGCCCCATATCGTCCGCAAGCAATCCACCTCGTCCCTGTTCAGCTAAATTGCAAAGCCAGCGAAACCCTTCCAGTTGATGATCAAATAAGGTTGCATTTAACTCATTCGGAATAGGGTAATGGTAAAATGGTTCTTGTTTAGCCACATCAACTTTATACTCTAACTCTTCCTCATTATCTTTTATATCAAGCATAAAATGACGTTTCAAAGGCTCATCAACGTCCTGTGGCAAATCAAGCAATTTCCTGCGAAGAGCAGGATCTAAATAGATCCATTTCCCATTATGTTCAACATACTGCTGATGAGGATACTTAAGCATTAATTCTTTTAAAAATTGTGCGTCATAAGGAACTTGTATGCCGCTCGTTTCATCAAACCATTTTAACCCGTTCCGATCATGATAAGCCGGTCGAACCCGCTCGATTGGTATAATTCCTTTCACACGATCGGAAAATTTCTCTAAATCAATTAAGTAATCATGCTCCGGCAATACCGCAGCAGGGTTCTCAAAAAATAACGGTACCTCTTCTCCATAAATATGCCGTTTTTGGTTCAAGCGAACTAAATCTTCATGAACACGCGGAGTACGAACAAAACGCTCCCTTTTCTCTCCATTTCTAAACCCTTTCTCAAGTAACGGTTGATTTAAATACATTGTTTCTAGCTCATTTTTTCCAACAGGAACTAGCTCAATATGATCATGACTATGCACTTTAATGTCTAAATCATACTGATCAACAACATGATACGTTTCGTTTTCCAAAAAATTTTCTAATCGGATCCCCGCTTCTCGCGCAAGTTGCTGACAAATACCTATTTTTTGATACCCTGATTCGTAACTTTGGGAAAGAGCTTTCTTCAATCGATAAACTTTTTCTGGAAGTAAATATAATTCATCTTTTACACTGTAAAAAGCACCGATAGATCTACCGATTCGATCTAAGTTCCGTCCACTTTTATCAAACAATCGCAAAGTTAACTGAGCATCTTGAGGTAAAGAATGTAATAACAACTGCCCATCAACCTTTATTTCTTCTACAGGCAACGATAAAGTTCGTAACGTTTCCCTTCCTTGATCATCGCGCAACAGTTCGTAATAATGCTCATAAGGTAATACGGAGTCGACAAGCAAACCAGAATCAAATAGTTCTTCCCATGCTACGTATTGTTGAAATCCGTTATATCGATAATATGTTTCAATGTCCTCTTTAGATAAAGGAAGATTGACATTACTAAGTGTTTTCCCATCTTGTACTTGAAATGATATACGAATCCCATCCTCAGTCGGTGTCAAAATCACCTTCATCTCTTTCTGTTTCTTTTTGAAGAAGAACATCTCTTCTTACCTCCCAACCAAGTTCACGACGAAGCCATGCATCAAATTTATACTGCCACCCCTTATGATGAACTAACCGTCCTTCAGGAAGTATCAAATTAATATCCATAAATTGGGTTCGTTTTACTTCTCTCGGTTTCATCCAAGAATTGCTATATTTTTCCCTTTCCATCAACATTTGATCAATTTTAGACTGAAAGTGTTTTTGAAAAACAGCGGCATCGTAAATGTATACAGCACCTGTTCCTAACACTTCTACAATAACGACATCTGGAAAATACATGATCATCGTCGAACGCTCATCTGTTACAACAACATCTTCTAACTTACTGATGAACTTCTCCCAATAACGAAAACGCTCATGGTTTCTGTTTACATTACCAAAAAAGTCCCGCATCTCTAGCTTCAATATCCATTGAGCAAAACGGCGTTTTTCTTCCTCGCCAACATATCGCCATAGCATCGGCTTTCTTCTGTATGTTTTCAATTTCTCAAATATAAGCTTTCCTAACGGTTTAACATGATTCAACTTACATTTATTAATGAGCTGATGCGCCATTTTTTGTTGTTCTTCACTCGTTGCTGAAATAAAAATTTCTTGATAAAGTGCTTGTTCTCTAATGAAAAAATTCTCATCAGCTAAATGAAAAATTTCCATTAGCACTAACTTAAATAATGGAAAATTTTTCTTTAAGTAGAACGTTTCGAGCTCCTCTAAAATTCCTTTTTCACTCCCGTATGCTTCTGTCGCTAAATACAAGATCGGATCTTTACTCAACAAAAATTGCCGCCATTTTTTTGATTGTTTCTCTTCCATTCTTTTTTCGAGTTTCTCTTTGTGATAGGCATAAGAATATTTTAAAACTTTCCACAACTCATCTAAATTACACGTTTGATAAACAACGTCAACCATCACACGAAACAACCGATGTTCGCTTTTGGCAGTCTGCAGAAACACTTGGATCATCGATTTTTTTATAATCTCTGGCAATTTTTCATTATATAAGTTAGGTAAAAGTAGTCTTTCTCTTCTCGTTAGTTTATTTGCCCAGCCAATGAATTCTACTTCTGACTGAAACGATGCACTTTGGAACTTTTCTTTTAATTGCTCTAACAGACCACGATATTTTTCGTTGCTATTCTCTATTTTCTTCTCTAAAAGTGGCTGTCGTTTTTCGCGCAGCCACCCTTGCAATAAAGCCGGTTTATATTCATATCTCATTCGTTCACCAACTTTTCAATCGCTTTAATGGCTTCATCTTCTTTTAACCGAAACAAAAATTCAACTCTTCGTGAGCGTTCTGGATCATATTGCCCTTTCTCATCTGTTAGTGGGCTACTAAAGCTTCTCCCATTTGCTGTTATATATTTCTTGGAAAGTTCCCGCTCTTTAAAATTTGGAAATTGCTCGCTGTAAATATAGGCGAGAACAGAATATGCCCTTGACTGAGACAAAGACATATTATACATGTAAGTTCCTTGTTTGTCTGTATGTCCCTCAATAATAATGCTAGAAATCTCGTTTTTAAACCGATCCTGTAATAAAATTCCCATGTATTTTGGAATAAATTTTTTAAGAAACGTTTTTCCTTCCTCTGAAATTTCGGAAGAATTTGTTTTAAACAATATACTTCCCGGAAAACGAATCGCTCCTGTTTGTTGATCAATTTCTATTGACATATTTGACTTTTCAAATTCTTCTGTTAACGCTTTAATAATTTCTGTTTTCACGCTTACCACTTCTTTAATTTGTTTCTCTTTCTTTTCAAGTAACTCGCGATAATCAAGAATAACAAGCGTTAACAACAGCGCAAACACCATGAGCATTGCACTCATTAAATCGGCATAAGACATCCAATAGTTTACCTCTGCTTTTTTTCTGTATCTCATGATGAAGCCCCTGCTTTCATTTTACCTAGATGTTCTGCTACTTCTTCAAGCGTATCAATAAATTCTGATTGTACTTCACTAAATTGGTAAACAAGATTGCTTACCTCTTGCACAGCTTTTGTTAATGTCTCATCGAAATGATGATATGTTTTACTTAAACCGTTATCAATGTTTTCGGCGAAATCTTTCATCGACAAATGCAACGCATCCGTTATCTTTGTAAACTGTTCCCTTGTCGTTGTCCAATTTCCTTCAAGCACCTCAAGCTGCTTTGTTATGTCCTGAAGATACGTTTTCGTTGTTTGCAATGCATTTTCTACTGTCTCATTTGTTTGTGTTCTTAGACTCACAAGCTCCGGCAACAACTCATTTTGTACCTTCTGCATTTGTGACAGCTGCTCTTGCAAACGTTCAATCTTTCCGACAACCTCCTTCAAGTTTGGAGCTAAAGGTGTTAACATGGCAACAATTGATTGAATATTTGTTAAAAGTACTTCCGAATCTTGCAATGTCTTTTGTTGCGTCACTAGCGACCGTTCAAAACGTTCCGCCATTTCTTTAAAAGAATGTGATAAAGAATCCGAGGTTGTCACGATTTGTTGAAGGAGAGTTTCATATTTTGTTTCTAGCTGGGCATTAAATTGCTTAAATCCTTCCGTTAAGTCACTATATTTCTGCACCAATATCTGGTTACTTTTTATAACTTCGTGTTGAACTGGAAGTTGCTCCTGTGTCATTTGTTGAATATGCTGGAATGTCAGCCCTAAATTCTCCATAACATTCGCTGTTTCTTTATAATGATTTCTCATCTCTTCTAATTCGAGAGCCATTTTTTCAAATTGCTCAAACATTTTTTCCGTACGCTCTAACGTCATTGCCTGACTTTTTTCCGTGCTTACAAAGTTTTCAACCACTTTTGAAATCGTCCCCATCATTTCTTGTTGTAACCGTTGGGCATCCTGGACTAGCGTAGTAAAATGCGTAATCGATTGTTGCGTTCCACCTGTAATTTGATCAATTAATCGATTCGCAACGTCATGGCTAGTATTTTTCGTCAGTTCAATTTGTGCTCGCAATAATTCAGACTGATTTTCTACTCCTGCTTGCAACCTAGAAAATTGGTCTGTTAATTGGCCAAACGCCGACTGTATATTTCCTTGTGAATGTTGAATCGTCGCCACCACCGGCTGCATTGCTTTTTCCAGCGCATCCGTTAACAACGTTTTTAAATGATCTGCTTGATTTCTCGAGATTTTTTCTAGACGGTTTAAAAATAATTCCTCATCATCTGTACTTAGCAAAAAATCAAGCTTCTCCGAATGCCAGTCAATGGACTTGTCAAGACGGCTACTGATCCATCGATCAAACACTGTCCATAACAATGATAAAAAAACTCCCCATACGGATGTATAAAATGCTACTTTCATTCCGTCTAACAAACTTTCAATTCCAAAGCGCAATGATTCTGTATCCCCAATATGTAGCTCAGAAAGCCCTACTGATAAACCAATAAACGTACCAAGAACCCCAATGCTCACATGAATACCCGCTCCCATATCCATTAAATGGCGATATCCCATGTGATAATGCATTACATCGAATCCAAAAAAAGGATCAACATTTATGCGCTCGTCCTCGTTTTTTTGTGACACCCGTTCAAAGTAACGTTCCCATAGCTCTTTATATTTCGATTTTTTTACATTTGCAAAAAGAGCATTTAACTCTTGATCTACTTCATTAGGCGCTGCATTGCTTGAACGAGTAAATTCCATAAGTTTTGGTTTCAGCTGATTCATTACGTCCATTTCCCTTTTAATTCTCACAAATTGAAAAATAGCCATTGAGATGAACAAAAACAGCTGAAAATAAAGAAAAGTGTTTGTAAATCCCTTATTTCCTATTTCGTTAATTAATGAAAACAGTTGCTCGAAAATAGTATACAACGCTCATCACCTTCGCTTGTCTAATTTAGTAGATTATTGACAATATTATTTTACATATTCTTTTCATGAAAGTTAATAATTTTAAAAGATTGTAAATTCCTTATTTCATGGCAATTCACCACAACACCAATGGATAAACGTCGCTCGTTGTCGAGTATGAAAAAAGCGACGGAAAAAGCATGCACAAATGGTTTATATTTTTTAGTCTTAGCCTTTCGCTATAAAATTGGGACAATCGCAAACAGTTTATGTCACTGTTCGCAATTGTCCGACAACACATTTCAAACATTATTTTCCGATCTTAGCTTTCATCCACTTCACAAGCTCCGCAAACTCTTTCTTCTCAACCAAACGTTTAGCTTGTTCTTTCATTTCGCCTTTCCGCTTAAAAGCTGTTCTCTTTAACTCGCGAATCTCCGCTGCATGCTTTTGGAGAATTTGTGCCATCTGCACCGTATCTTGATAAATTAAATTCATGTCCCAACATTCAACTTCTCCTTTATCAGCGATGATGCAAGATCCCGATGCGTTGCCGTAATGAACATACCATTTGTAGTGGAGAGAGCAATTACTCAAATATTTTTCTTGAATCACTTCAAACCATGCGCCTTGGAATACTCCTGAAAGTTGAACATTTGGCGCGTAACGATGATGACCGTTACAACCTGCGAGAGCCGTAATGCCTGCAAGGTTCAATGATTTCACAAACATTGCCATGTTCGCATCCAAATTTAACGCATTCACTTTGATACCGAATCGTCTTTGGACGAACGACTTCCACTTATAGTGGTAGCCTTCCATAGAAATCGGAAACGCCCGTCCTGGTGTGTTCATAATGCGTTTCATTGTAGAAATTGGCACACGCGTAACCAATACTTGAAATTTGTTTCCTTGCCAAAAGGTTGGAATACTGAGATGACGAAGCAACTCATAAACTTTCTTAACATCTGCTTCTGTATTTTCGTCTGTTAGGATAATAAAATCGTCTTTTACTTTTACAAATAATCCTCTCACTTGTAGTGCCTCCGCGATACGAGCTGTTGCATCCATCATTTCCAATTTCATTAAATTCATTGTGATCATCCTCCTCATTAATTTGTATTCTAAGTATATAAAAGGTCCGGTTACGAAATCGTAACCGGACCTTTACCCTTTACGAAGGACAATCGCTGGAATATTTGCTTTCCATTCATATCCTTCACCTGTAGTTACTAAAATATTCTCAGAAATATCATCACGTCCCATTGCTTGAGAAAGCTTTTTTCTAAGACTGTTGATATATCGCTTCACAGTAGTAGGACTTACTGGGCGATCGTGCCAAATTGCTTCTTCTATTCTATGTCTCGGACAAGACGTCATCTGGTGATCAATCAAGTAACCAAGAATTTCTGCTTCTTTCCGTTCAAGCCGAACAGCATCATTGTATGCATAAAAATATTTTTCATCTTGAGCTAAATCAAGAACAACACATTTTCCTTCCATTTCATCTTCTTTGACCTGATTTGCATTGCGTCCCGAAACTGTCTTCCGCTTCTCCTGTGGCTCTTTCAACAAGATCGGTTCTGTTATTCTCTTCTTCATCCTGTCTTTATACAATTCGATAAACCAACTATGTTCGCCCATTTTATCCAAGTCGCATGCTTCCTTTATGTAGTCTGTCGCTTTCTGACCGTAACCAAGTCTCGCATATCCTAACGCAACATTACAAAGTAGTTTGATTCGTTTGCTGCCGGCTATTCCTTTCTCAAGCGCTTCTTTTCCATAAAAAAGAACTGCTTCCCATTTTCTTTCTTCTCTTTTCTCTTCATTGGCAAAAATAAAGGATAAATGGTAAAACGCATCGGGATTCGATGGTGAGTAAATTGTCGCCTTTCGCAATATGTTATAAGCTTTCCAATAGTCCCCTCTACGAATTTTTTCATCCCGCCCCCACTGTAAATACAAGTCCGCGAGCATAATCGCATAGCGAGGTTCTTTCGGGTCTAGCTTAAGAAACTGCTTGTAAAGGTTTATCCCCTCCTCAAACCATGCATTTCTCTCATCACCTTCTTCTAATTCCTCCCGATCAAGCCAATTATCCTCCCAATTCAGTAATTCTTCCATTGTCATTCGCCACATAAATATGACACTCCTTTTTCGTGTGTATGATAAAATTGGTCTTCCTTCTTCCCCACCTTCTCTTTAATTTTTTCTGACTAAAAAACTGTTCTCCACCGTTTTACAGACAAATTTGGAAAACGATAATCCTTCATTTTCACGCAAATGTTTGATATGATGAATCTCAGGAATCGCTAGCATTCTTTCTTTATTCACTGTTTTATTATTCGTAAAACTAACATTATAGGGGATTTTAGGATCTAACAAAACCTTTTTTACACCATAAAACTCCGCGTTTTTTGTTGCAAAACTTTTTATTTTCATTTTGCACTAAACAATTGAAACATGAATTTATTTTCAACAACTTACATAACGATCAAAAAGACCTCGCCCGGTCGATTACTCGCTTCGAATAATCCATGTTACAGCATCTAGATGAAGTACTACTTTGCATCGGGTATACTTCATAGGCCAAAGGCTAGCATGTCAATCTGGGTATATTATTATGACCGTACAGTACATACTTAAGTTTTACTTTTGGTTTTTAAAAAGTCTTCTATAAGTTTTTGGACAACTTTTGACTTTGCTATGTCATTGAATTCGCAGTAATGCTCAAATTGAAGCAATAATTCTACAGGTAAGAATACTCTTAAACTGCCTTTTTTCTCAGTCCACTGATTTTTCTGCATCCAATCTTGGATCATCAGTCTAATTATCTTTATTTCTTCTACTGATAAATTAGGTGGCGTTTCATATGTGTTTTTCGGTTCATTTTTTTCTTCCATCTCACGTGCAAAAGATTTTTCAATTTTGAACTCTTTCAACTTTTTGTAAAGTAATTCTTTATTTATACCATTTTCTGATACGAAATCATCCCAGCTCTTATTATTTAGAATAAGATCGCGGGAAGTCTGCATTAAAAGTTCTCGTTCGCTCCTATTCGTCCATATATTGTATAAAAAATCGTACCGATATTTATGCTCTTTTAATAGCATTCTTAATTGAGTGTTATCCATTTCATATATTTCTTCGATTTCCTGAAAACCCACTCCATGATTTAATAGGGATACAATTTCTTGAACAAGTGATTGTTCGCCTAGAACCCATTTTTTCTTTTGGTTGTCAAACACATAATGATATTTGGATAATAAATTTTTTAATGAACCAATAAAAAAGGTTTGTTTTGTTTGAGCTTTTGTATATTTAAGAAACAACTGCTCAAAAGTAAGTCCATTGTTTAACTCTTTAACAAAATTTTCCACTAATTCTCTTTCAGATAGATTAGTCCAAAAATTAGCAAAATCATAATACATATAATCATTATTTTGTAGCAGGTCAAATAAATCAAGCGTGCACATATTTAATTCATCGGCCACTTCTTCTATTTTCATACCATTACTCAATTTCTCAACAATTTGAGTAATGTTGATGGACTTTATTGTTGGAACTTTTTCTGTGAGACTTTCTTGTTTGTTTCCCGAAATAAATTCTGAACGTTTTGATGTAGGACGATAAATCCATTTATTCTTTTCATTACTAAATACAAACCCTAACTTTTCTAGTTTTTTTACCAACAGTAAGCCACTTATCTTGTACTTCTTGGCTACAAACTCTAAATCCTTGTATTCATTTAATTCCATTACAATACGTTCAAAATCGCTTAAATCTTTCTCTTTATTACTCAAAAAATCATCCAAAATGTTCAACAAATCTACTTCACCCACCTTACAATATACATGCACTTTAAAGTGATAACTTCTGTATGACTACCTTGTTCCATAGGTATACCGCTCCTAAATACCCATGTATAAAAGGAGCAGAAATGACATAAAACGTCTTAAAATTACAAATGCTCACGATTGGACACCTCGAACACTTCGGAAACAAGAGCGAAAAATCAAGTTAAAATTTCAATTTGGATGTATATAACATAGAGGGAAAAATTCTTACAATCATTTCTGCTTTTCATATAAATCATTCATATTCATAAAATATCATCAAATTTCGATACTACCTTCGGTGCCAACTGAATTAGTCCTTCTAACAACGGAGAAGGAGTATGTTGATAAAACACTCTTAATTCCTGTTGAGCACGAGTAACTAAAACGTACAGCAATCTAGCATGTAAATCATCCTTCGGAAAACTTTCTTCATTTATATTGACTAATATTACTGCATCAAACTCCATTGGTATTATGTCAAGAAAATAGACACGTAAAATCGAGAAAAATTTTAAAACCCTACTACCGCACTTCGTTTGGTGGCCTCTTGATAAGGAGAACGGTTGGTAAACCTTTCCCCTTATCAAGAGGATTAAGAACCCCCCATATCGCGACTTCATTCAGAGAAGGATTGTTTTTTGCCTTGCTGATGTATCTTCTCATACTCCATCGGAGACATGTACTCGTTAGCGGAATGAATTCGCTCGGCATTATAAAAACACTCAATGTATTCAAAAATCCGTTGTTTCGCTTCTTTCCTTGTCGTAAAGGTTTCGTGGAAAATGAGTTCCTTTTTAATGATGCTGTGAAACGATTCCGCACATGCGTTGTCATAACAGTTTCCTTTTCGACTCATGCTGGTTTGCATTCCATGCTGTCGTAAAATGGCTTGATACTCGTTCGATGCATATTGGCTCCCTTGATCCGAATGGTGAATCAGACCTGGTTGAG
>NZ_RXXX01000045.1:0-22054 GCF_011006755.1 Anoxybacillus sp. MB8 | reverse complement strand
GGGCTCCACTCCTTTCTTTGGTTGTATTTTTTTCGCACTTACTACCTTACCAGGAGGAGAGCCCGTTTTTCATCTATTTTGCTTACATATCTGACAGGTTCCTTATTATACCAAATCAGGAACCTGTCTTTTTTTCTCCCACAAACATTTTACTCATACATAAAATTTTTTGTAAAAAAAGAGCTGATTTTGCACAATAGCAAAACAGCTCCTTATCATTTATGCATTGTTTTTTAAAATTTCAGATTTAAATATTTGTTCGTACACCGGCCACTTTAACACTCGTTTTAAATATTCTTTAAATGAATACACCTTCTTTGGACTTTTTCTAGCATGCACTTGTGCAATAAACGTTTGCAACCTTACTTTTACCATAAATTGATAAGGGTTATCGTCCTCCAATACCGGAATTTCGATAATTTTTACTTTTTGCCCATCTACGTTTTTAAACTCTAGGCTTTTGAATAACAAAATATCAATCCTCTTTTTTGACCGATTTACTTATATTATACACGATTTTTATGTTGAAGTATGTCACATTTCGTCATCGATTTATAAAAAATTTTTGTCAAATGAGCAAATGGAACAAGCTGCTATCTTTATTCACTTCCATAAACGGAAAACCTTTTTTCTTCATTCGTTCGATGAGCGGACCGTAATCTTCACGACATTTTAATTCAATGCCAACGAGAGCGGGGCCACTTTCTTTATTATTTTTTTTCGTATATTCAAAGAGTGTAATGTCGTCTGTTGGTCCTAATACTTCATCGAGAAATTCCCGCAAAGCGCCAGCACGTTGCGGAAAATTCACAATAAAATAATGTTGAAGTCCTTCATAAATCATAGAACGCTCTTTAATTTCTTGCATGCGCCCAATATCGTTGTTTCCTCCGCTAATAATACAAACAACGGTCTTGCCACGAATATGTTCTTTATATAAATCAAGCGCAGCAACCGGCAACGCTCCAGCAGGCTCGACTACAATCGCGTTTTCATTATAAAGTTGCAAAATCGTTGTACATGCTTTTCCTTCAGGAACAACGACAATATCATCGACCATTTCTTTTGCTAATGCAAATGTTTTTTCCCCCACACGTTTCACTGCCGCGCCATCTACAAATGGATCAATTTCACTTAAAGTGACGACTTCTTCTGCTTCAAACGATTTTTTCATGGAAGGAGCTCCTTCAGGTTCGACGCCAACTAATTTCGTTGCTGGTGAAATACTTTTGATATACGTTCCGACACCAGAAATAAGCCCCCCACCGCCAATGCTTGCAAACACATAATCAATCGCTTCTTCACAATCATTTAAAATTTCAACACCAACTGTTCCTTGCCCAGCAATCACAGCTTCATCATCGAATGGATGGATAAATGTTCGCTGCTCTTGCTTTGCGCAAATAAGTGCTTGTTCATAGGAATCATCAAATGTATCGCCAACTAAAATAATGTCAACAAACTCTCGACCAAAAAACTGTACTTGCGATACTTTTTGTCTCGGAGTTGTAGATGGCATATAAATTTTCCCATGCACACCGAGCGCTCGACATGAATAAGCTACACCTTGAGCGTGATTGCCTGCACTTGCGCAAACAATTCCATTTTTCTTTTCTTCTTCACTTAAGCTTTTCATTCGATAATATGCACCACGAATTTTAAACGAGCGAACGACTTGTAAATCTTCCCGTTTAAAATATACATGACAATCATACCGTTCTGAAAGCAATTCATTTTTTTGTAAAGGGGTATGATACACGACATCTTTTAACGTTTGATAAGCAATTAAAATATCTTCTACATATACGCCATGTTTTCGTTTTACTTGTTGTTCCATTTTCTCGTTTCCTTTCTATTTATAATTTCATTGTCAAAATTATGTTATTCTAAAATATATCATATTTTCGAATAAAGAAAAGTAAATTTTCTAAAAATTATTCAAAAAGATGAAGCTCGCCAATTAGCGAGCTGTTCGTTCATATATACAAAATGTGTGTGGATAACGATTTTTTTCGTCTTGCACACCTTGTCGAGCGGTACGAAGCACCCATTGCTTTTCATCAATTGGTGGGAAAAATGCATCTCCTGTAAACGTTTCGTCAATATGTGTAACGTACAATTGATCGGCTAGCGGCATCGCTTGTTCAAACACTTGTGCCCCCCCGATAACAAACAAATGACCATGTTGCTGTTCTATTTGTTCGATGTCATCAATTGAATGAATGACTTGAACATTCGAATCCGCTGAAAACGTGTTGTCCCGTGTAAGTACGATGTTTATTCTTCCAGGAAGCGGACGGCCGATCGATTCAAATGTTTTTCGCCCCATGACAATCGGATGACCCATAGTTACATGTTTAAAATAAGCTAAATCCGACGGTAAGTGCCAAGGTAATGTATTGTTCCAACCAATGACTCGATTTCGATCCATCGCGACAATAATAGAAATCAATTGACTCACTTCCCTTACACAGACACGTCCGCTTTAATGTGCGGATGCGGATGATAATCAACAATTTCAAAATCTTCAAAGCGATATTCAAAGATAGACGCTGGTTTTCGTTTAATGACTAATTTCGGAAGTGGACGCGGTTCTCTCGTTAATTGCAACTTCGCTTGTTCGATATGATTCATATATAAATGAACATCACCGCCAGTAAAAATAAGTTCTTTCGGTTGTAGATCGCATTGTTGAGCAACCATATGCGTAAGTAGTGCATAGCTTGCGATATTGAACGGAAGACCTAAAAACGTATCAACCGAACGCTGTTGCCACATGCACGATAACGTCCCATTTTCCACGTAAAACTGAAAAGCATAATGGCAAGGAGGCAACTTCATATTGTCTAATTCCGCAACATTCCATGCGCTTACTAAAAGACGGCGCGAATTTGGATTGTGCTTTATTTGTTCAATCACTTCGCTAATTTGATCAATCGTTCGGCCGTCTGCTCCCCTCCATGAACGCCATTGAGCTCCATATACCGGACCTAAATCTCCGTTTTCATCTGCCCATTCATCCCAAATTGTTACACCATTTTCTTTTAAATAACGAATATTCGTATCCCCACTTAAAAACCAGAGCAACTCATGAATAATTGAACGAATATGTAACTTTTTTGTTGTAAGTAAAGGAAATCCTTCACGTAAATCAAAACGCAATTGACGTCCAAATACAGAAATCGTCCCTGTTCCCGTACGGTCATCCTTATACACACCGTTTTGTAAAATATCTTCAAGTAATTGTAAATATTGCTTCATGACACCCTCACCCTTTTTTATGTACTGTCATTTATTATGACATAAACGATAAAAGTAGGAAAGACAAAAACCGTAGGATTTTCCCCTACGGTTTAACAAATACGAGGCAACATTAATCCTGTTAATCGATATAATCTTCGTGTTGTGCCAAGCGGTGTTCGCAACAATAATTGACCTTTATTTGTTGCTCGAACAGTTCCGATGACAGCGGCATCTTTTCCTTCAGGTTGAGAACGAAGGGCATCAAGAACAGCCTGTTCATCTTCTTTTGGAACGATCATGACCACTTTTCCCTCATTGGCCAAATAGAGCGGATCAAAACCGAGCAATTCACATGCTCCTTCCACTTCTTGTTTTACAGGGATACGTTCTTCCTCCAATTCAATCGTTACCCCAAAATCTTCACAAATTTCTACAAGGGCAGTCGCTAATCCCCCGCGGGTTGGATCGCGCATCAGGCGAATGCGTTGACTTGCTTGTAACGCTTTGGCAATGAGCGGATACAATGTTGCACAGTCGCTCTCAACCGTTGATACAAGACCTAATTCCCCTCGGGCCACTAATATAGCTACTCCATGATCACCAACTGAACCGCTGACAATGACCGAGTCGCCTTCACACATTTTAGGCTCAAGCGGATGGGAAATGACTCCGATCCCTGTTGTATTAATATATAATCCATCCGCACTACCACGTTCAACAACTTTTGTATCGCCCGCAACAATCGCCACATTTGCTTTTTTTGCTTCTTCAGCCATCGATTGCACGATCGTTTTTAAATCACCAATTGGAAACCCTTCTTCGATAATAAAACTACAAGTCATGACTTTCGGGATCGCTCCAACGACCGCTAAATCATTTATTGTTCCAGCTACCGCTAACTTTCCAATGTTTCCACCTGGAAAGAAAAGAGGTTTAACGACAAAACTATCCGTTGTCATGGCTAGCTCATGCAGGTCTAACGTAAACGTAGCTGCATCGAATTTTGCATGACGATCGTTATGAAACATAGAAACAAAAATATCCGCAATGAGCTGATGAGCTAACTGTCCTCCGTCTCCGTGGGCGAGCGTTATTCGCTCCATTTGTTACTCCTCCCTCATATATTGATAATACGCTGCACAACTACCTTCTGATGACACCATACAAGGTCCAATCGGATGAAGCGGTGTACATGCTTTCCCAAACAATACACATTGTGGTGGATCGATAAGCCCACGAATGACTTCTCCACACCGACACTTTGTTCGACGCGGTTCGCGCGTTAAAACAGAAAACTTCACCTTTGCGTTAAACCGATCATACTCTTTCTTAAAATCCATTCCACTTTGTGAAATCACCCCGATACCGCGCCACGCCTCATCGCATAATGTGAAATAATGGTTCATCCAATATTTCGCTTGTACATTTCCTTGTTCATTCACTACACTTTTATAATCGTTTAATACAATAGCGTGCTGTTTGAGTGCTAACATTAATAAATGACGAATTGCACTTAACATATGTAATGCTTCAAATCCACTAATTACTGCAGGCATATTGTATTCCGTTGCTAAAAATTCAAAATGAGCTCTCCCCATCACCATGGATACGTGCCCAGGGAGTAAAAAACCGTCTAGTGACACGTCTCCATCGTGAAGTAATTGCCGCAAAATTGGCTCCACTAGCTTTGTCGACATCCACATGGAAAAATTGTGCACTTGCTTTTCTTCTGCTTCTTTTATTGCTGCAGCTAAAATTGGGATGGTTGTCTCAAACCCTATCCCTAAAAAAATAACTTCTTGATACGGATGCTGTTCAGCAATACGAACCGCATCAACTGGAGAGTAGACGACACGCACATCTTTTCCTTCTGTCTTCGCTTGCATCAACGTTCCATAAGATCCAGGCACCCGCATCATGTCGCCAAATGTGCAAATGATTCGATCTGCACCATCTGTCAAAGAAATCATTGCATCAATTGTTACTTGATCAGTGACGCAAACAGGACAACCAGGACCAGAAATGAGACGAACGTATCCTTCGAGCGCTTTTTTTACTCCCGTACGAGCAAGTGCCATCGTATGTGAACCGCACACTTCCATAAACGAAGGCATTCGTCCAAACGTTTGTTGAAACTGATTTGCTAACGTCTGTACTTCTTTTAACAACGTTCGACTGAGCGCTGAACGAGTTGGGCTATCCATCACGTCTAGCATCGACTAGCTTCCTCCATTCTTCCAAACTTTCTTTTGCATACTGTTCATCAATAATCGACATCGCCTGTCCAGCATGCACAATGACATAGTCGCCAATTTTGACTTCAGGAACAAAAATAATTCCAACATCCATTTGCGATCCCATGACATCTACTCGTGCGGAAAAACCTTCAATATGTAACACTTTTGCCGGTACTCCTACACACATACACGATCCCTCCTATGTGCTGCGATGATTAACTGTCCAAGAGCTAGTCCTCCATCATTGCACGGTACTTTTTGATGCGTGTAAACACACAATCCAAGCTTACTGAGTTCTTGACGAAGACGTTTAACGATATAACGATTATGCATACTCCCTCCCGATAATACGATATTTCGTTCGTACGTTGGATATTGTTGTAAAGCTAAACGAACCAATTCGACAGACGCTTGCACGACTGTTTCATGGAAGCGACCAGCAATGATATTTACTTGTTCATGAGCTTCAACATCTTCCCATATCGCTTGCCACATCTTTGCCAAATCAATTTCCCATTCATCCTGTTTTTTTATATGAAACGGATAAGCTTCATATATTTTTGTATCATCAATAAATTCAGAAAGTCGAACAGCCGCCTCTCCATCGTACGTACTATGCGTGCAAACGTACAAAAAGGCACTAACGGCGTCAAATAGCCTCCCGCACGTACCTGCTAAAGGAGAGTGTAGCCCTTTTTCGACCATTTGTTTTAATACACGTACCTCTTGTGCTCTTTCGGTAAATCGCTTCTCCGCCAGAGCATATCCTTGTTCACCGAAATAATGTCCGAGCATGCCGACGGCTGTACGCCAAGGCTCTTTGATGCAACGCTCTCCACCTGGAAGCGGAGTATACGTTAAATGCCCGAGCCGTTTATATTGTGAAGCATCTCCGTACAGTAGCTCAAACCCCCATATATGTCCGTCCTCCCCGTATCCTGTTCCATCTAAAATAAGGCCAAAACAAGGGGAATATATGTGATTTTCCTCCATGCACGAAACCATATGTGCATGATGGTGTTGGACAGCTACAATATCGGTATGCCATTGTTTTGCGATGTTCCACGTTTCATAGTTTGGATGCAAATCAACAGCAATTGCTTTTGGTGTCACTCCCATCCAAGTGCGTAAATGTTCGTATTCCCTTTGGAAATGTTCAACGACTTCTACATGCTCTAAGTCACCAATATGAGGTCCTAAAAAAATTTGATGATGTCTCCCAAACGCGAATGCATTTTTTTGTTGCCCACCAAGTGCTACAATTTCATGAACGTCATACTTCGTCTCTAATGGATCGGGAACAAAGCCACGCGCTCGTCGAATAAAATGAATCTTGCCACTCTCTATTTGAACAACAGAATCATCAATAGGGTGAACAATCGGACGATTATGTACAAGAAAATAATCAGCAATGCCTTGTAAATCACGTAAAGCTTGTTCATCTTCGTATATCATGGGCACCCCTGAACGATTCGCACTTGTCATCACGACAACAGGCAATCGGTCATCAAGCAATAAATGGTGAAGTGGGGTGTACGGTAACATCACTCCAACTGTTTGTAACCCCGGAGCAACCGATGAAGCAATCATTGTGTTTTTTCTTTGTTTCACAACAACAATGGGAGCTTCCGGCGAAGTTAACAACCGTTTTTCTTCCACAGTTACATGACAGAATTGTTCTACAATATCAAGGGAGGCTGCCATGATAGCTAGCGGACGATGAGGCCGTTGTTTTCTTATTCGTAATTGTCGGACAGCCACTTCATTTGTCGCATCACAAGCTAAGTGATATCCACCTAATCCTTTCACCGCAACAATCGCCCCAGCACGAATATATTCCTTCGCTTGTTCAATGGCATCTCCTTGCAACGCTTGCCCATCTGGCATCAATAATGCAACAGATGGACCGCATGTTGGACAAGCAATAGGCTGAGCGTGATGACGGCGGTTCATAGGATCTTTGTACTCTTGCTCACATCGTTCACACATTTGGAACGAGCGCATCGATGTAAACGGACGATCGTACGGCAACTGTTCAATAATCGTATAACGTGGGCCACATTGTGTGCAATTAATAAACGGATAGCGATACCGATGATCATTTGGATCATACATTTCTCGTAAACAATCTTCACAAACAGCCGTATCAATTGGAATCACGAGCGAAGAACTTCCCGTTCGTTCGCTCGGAATGATAGAAAAATCTTTAAAAGCACGCCATTGTGATAAAGTTACAACCATCTCATCGATGCGAGATAGCCGCGGTGCCTCCATCGGTAAAGAGTAAATAAACTGGTCAACTGCATATGCATCGCCTTCGATATGAATAAAAACCCCATCCATATTATTTTGGACTATTCCTTTTACTTGATATCGCTGGGCAAGTGCGAAAATAAAAGGACGGAAGCCAACTCCTTGCACTCGTCCTTTCACTGTGATATTGACTGCTTTTTGCATCGAGCAACCCCTTCTCGAATCCAATGTAACCATTCATCCATTCCTTCACCCGTTTTTGCTGACAATGGAAGCAACTTAGACTGTGGATGAATACATGATAAATCTTCTTTCGCTTGTTCGACATCAAAATCAAGATACGGTAGTAAATCAATTTTATTTAGTAAAACAAGCTCTGTTCTCATAAACATCGTCGGATATTTTGGGATTTTGTCATTCCCTTCTGGTACGCTTAACACAGCTACTTTATGTTGCTGTCCTAAATCATAACCGGATGGACAAACAAGATTTCCTACATTTTCAATAAATAAAATATCAAGATGTTGAAAATCAAATTGCGGTAAAACAGCCGCAATCATGCGAGCATCTAAATGGCACCCTCCATGCGTATTAATTTGTACGGCTTGCGCACCAAGGGCACGAATGCGATCTGCATCTTTTTCTGTTGCTAAATCCCCTTCAATGACACCAATACGAAACTCATTTGCTAACGCCTCAATCGTCTTTTCTAAAATGGTTGTCTTCCCTGCGCCTGGTGAACTCATTATATTAATAACAAGCGTATTCGTTTCCTCAAACAATTGCCGGTTAAACGAAGCTGCACGGTTATTGTTTGTTAACACATCAACTTCCAATGTAATTTTCATCCGTCGAACTCCCTTCATATGCCAATATACGAAATGTTTCTCCGGCTACAATGTTTCCGCTCGGAAGTAAACATGCCGGACATTGAGCAATTTTTGTCACAGGTTCATATTGGCTTCCACAAATGGCGCAAACGGCTTTTGCTTTCTCTATATGAATGATCAATTCAGCATCTGTTGTTAAACAGTTATTTGTTTGCATTTTATACACATCGAATGCAAAATGTAATGCGTCTGGAAGTACATTGCTCAACGTCCCAACAAGCAATTCTACCTTTTTTACATATTTTACCTGTTTTAATCGAGCATCTTGCTCAATTAACTGAACGATTTCCCCCATTAATGCCATTTCATGCATACGAATCCCTTTCTATTTGCACATACCATTCGTTTCCTTCTTGTTTTGTAGGAAGAAGTGGCATATGCAAAGTTCCGTTTTGTGAAAATACATACCATTCACGATCACAATACAAACAAATAAAGCGACGATCTTGCACAATATAATGCGGCATGACTTGACAATGTGAACAAATGGCTTTTCTTACATATAACGTTCCTTCCTGTTTGTAAACAATGAGCGGGATGCGATCAACAGTTTTGATTTCAACATCACATATATCATCGCACGAGCCAATAGCATGCCACGTGCGATGATCGGAAAATAGTTTCTTCATTTTTTCCACCTCGTCTTCTAATAATGGGGCGGAAGCTTCTTTCATTGTTTCAATTAAACTATTACGCATCATTTTTAAAAATTGCAGGCGATTCATTGCGTGCAACACCACTTCTCCACTTGGTGAACAACTCGCTCAACAACGTGTGGAAGCTGCGCTTGGACAATTGGTGATAACTCTAATCCGAGAGATAAAGATGCAGGTTGAACTCCAAATAAAACCATTTGCTTTGGACATGTTTGACGTATTTTTGCAGCTGACAACACTTCCTGAAAACCGAGTTGATGAATAGACATTTTAATTCCAAAATATGATGGAATTTCATCATCGATTAACGTAACGATTGTTCCTGCTTCTTTTCCTGCATTGACAGCATCGATAATTACCAAATACTCCGTTTCTTCAATTGTCCCAAGTAAACGCATCCCATCCGTTGAACCTTCAATCACTTCTACCTCGTCATATTTCGCCAATTTTTCTTCTAATAAAGGCAAAATATGAATGCCTACTCCTTCATCGGAATATAGTAAATTTCCAATTCCGAGAACCGTTATTTTTTTATTTTTCATCCTGTTCACCTAATGCTTCTTTTTTTCGTTCGAGTTTATAGCCAGTAAAAATAGATGACATCGTTCCATTTCGTTGTAAATAGTCTTCGCGAAATGCCATATATACGTGTACAACAGTAAAAATGATAAAACCCCATGCTACAAGATGATGCCACGAACGAACAGAATAGCTATCGCCACCAAATAAATGAGCAACCCACATAAACATTTTTCCATAAATTGATTCTGGTTGTGGTTCAAATAATAAATAGTAACCTGTAAGCATCATGATGATCGAACCAAGACCAATAAAAATCCAATAACTTAATTGAGCGAGCGGATTATGTCCAATGTAATGTTTTTTATTGTTTTTCATAAATAAGTAATATTTTATTGTTTCAAACGCTTCCTTCCAAAAAGAAAGGCGAAACGGATTCGATGTTGCATGCTCATTTCCTTTGTACACCCAATACCAACGAACAGCTAAATTAATAGTAAAAAGAAAAGCAACAAAAAAGTGAATGTAGCGCGCCCAACCCATCAAAAAGGAATAATATGCCTCTTCTTGAATAGATGCGGACACGAACGGGCGGCCAATGAACACGCCCGTAATCATTAACACTAGAATAGAAAAAGCATTAATCCAGTGAAAAATACGAACAGGCAACTCCCATACGTACACTTTCACCATGTGATCGTTTAATTCAATATGTTTTGCTTTTCGCGACCGCTTCCAAATGACTTCCGTCCGTTTTTGTTCAATTTTTGGATTTGTCGGGATCGACATACACTCCCCTCCTACCCAATACGAATATGAGTCGTTTGTTTCGATTCAAGATCTGTTAAATGAACCGCACATGCTAAGCATGGATCGAACGAATGGACGATGCGCAAAATCTCTAACGGCTTTTCTTTATCAAGCAATGGCGTTCCTTTTAAAGATGCTTCATACGCACCAATTTGTCCTTTATGGTCACGCGGTGAAGCATTCCACGTCGTCGGAACAACCGCTTGATAGTTTTTCGTTTTTCCATCTTCAATTTCAATCCAATGACCTAGCGCTCCACGCGGCGCTTCCATCCATCCGACTCCTTTTGCTTTTTTCGGCCACGTACTTGGCTCCCATTTTGTTCGGTCAAATGTAATTTGATTTCCATTGCGAATATTCGCCAATAATGCGTCCATATCGTCACGCATCCATTTTGCAACAAGAATGGATTCAAGTCCGCGCGCTACTGTACGACCAAGTGCTGAACGCATCGCTTCAAGCGGCCAATTCAATTTTTTTAACGTGTCATCTATTAATCCGACAAACTCATCTTTCTTTAAAGCATAGCCAACGAGCATGCGTGCAAGTGGCCCCGTCTCCATCGGATGTTCTTTCCATCTTGGAGATTTTAACCAGCTATATTTTTCATCTGTATTTAATGTTTTAAACGGTGGCTTTGGTCCTGTATAACGAAGCGATGTTTCACCCTCCCACGGATGCTTACCAACACCACCTTCTTTTCCGTCATACGTATACCATGAGTGATCGATAAACTCTTTTACTTGTTCTGGATCTTTCGGATCGACATCGAGCACTTCATTAAGATTTCCATTTAAAATGACACCACGCGGGAAACGATATAAGTGAACGTCTCGAATATCCCCTGTTGAAAAATCTCCATAACATAAATAGTTGTTTAAACCGCCACCATATGTCCAATCTTTATAAAATGAGCCAATCGCCAATAAGTCTGGAATGTAAACATTGTTGACAAACTCTACTGCCTGATCAATAATTTGCGAAACGTGCATTAAACGTTCGGCATGAATAGCATTATCGCTATTCACATCAATTGGCGTAGCCATTCCACCGACAACATAGTGAGGATGCGGGTTTTTTCCACCAAAAATCGTATGAATTTTCACAATTTCTTTTTGCCAATCGAGCGCTTCTAAATAATGAGCAACAGCAAGCAAATTCACTTCAGGTGGTAACTTATATGCTTTATGCCCCCAATAGCCGTTTGCAAAAATGCCGAGTTGTCCACTATCCACAACTTTTTGTACTTTCATTTGAATGTCTTTAAAATAACCTGGGGACGATTTTGGCCAACTAGAAAGTGATTGAGCAATACGGCTTGTTTCGTTTGGATCTGCTTTAAGCGCACTTAATACATCAACCCAATCAAATGCATGTAAATGATAAAAGTGAACGACATGGTCATGTAAAAAAACAGCCGCGTTCATAATGTCACGAATCAAATGTGCATTTCTTGGAATTTTAATATCAAGCGCATCTTCAACGGAACGGATAGAAGCTAAAGCGTGTGTTGTTGTACAAACACCACAAATGCGTTGCACATATGCCCAAACATCGCGTGGATCGCGATCTCGGACAATTAACTCAATGCCACGAACCGCTGTACCCGAACTAAATGCTTCTTGAATCACACCGCTGTCATCAACATCTACTTCAATGCGTAAATGCCCTTCAATTCGCGTTACTGGATCGACAACAATACGTTCTGTCATCTTTATTCACCTCAATCATGATGTTCATCTTTTTTCTTCATTGCCGTTACTGCTGCATGGGCAGCAACACCTGCAGCGGTCACACCAACCGCAATCGCTCCAACGGTTTCTGGATTAATCGTCGTTTGAGATGCAGGAATTTTAGCGCGACGAACGAAGAAAGGACCGTTATCCCAAAAGCCTTTTTCAGAACAACCGATACATGGATTTCCGGATTGAATTGGATAGCTAACCCCACCGTTCCAGCGCATTTCTGCACAAGAGTTATATGTTGTTGGCCCCTTACAGCCTACTTTATATAAGCAATATCCTTGTCTTGCTCCTTCATCGTCAAACGATTCCGCAAATAATCCCGCATCAAAATATGCGCGACGATTACATTTATCATGAATACGATGACGATAAAATGCTTTCGGTCTGCCAAGATGATCAAGCTCTGGAAGTTTCCCGAACGTAATAATATGCGCAATGACACCCGTCATGACTTCTGCAATTGGTGGACATCCTGGCACTAATATGACAGGTTTATCTTTCACAAAATGCGTAATCGGTTTGGCTTTTGTTGGATTTGGATATGCAGCAGGAATCCCTCCCCACGATGAACAGCTTCCGTATGCAATAATCGCTTTTGCTCCTTTAGCTGCGCGAAGAAACGTTTCTTTTGCCGATACGCCCCCAACGGTTAAAAATGCATCATCTGTCGGCAAGCTTCCTTCTACTGCAAGTATGTATTCTCCCGGATAATGTTCAAGCACATGTTCGAGGGCAGCTTCAATTTGATGACCTGAAGCAGCGGAAAGCGCTTCTGAATACTCGAGAGAAATCATGTTTAACAGCACACTTTCCACTTTCGGATGCGTAGAACGAATAAATGATTCAGAGCAACCTGTACAGTCTTGAAACTGTAACCAAATAACGGGAACGCGTTGGTTCTTTTCCATCGCTGCAACAACTTGATCGGTTTGTGAAAAATCAAGTCCCATTGTCGCAGCAAGTGCTGTACACATTTTTAAAAAATCGCGTCTTGTGAAACCGCGATCAAGCACTTCTTCTAAAATTGTTTTTCTTTTCACATAGCTCCTCCCCTTTACTTGATAACGTTTACAATTGATTATATATCATTATTTACCTTTATGTTATTTTCATGGCATAATTGTAACAAAATGTTCTTAAATATATTAACAACGTGAAAATAGTTTTTATTATAATAAGTAGGTAAATAAAAAAGCGCCTTCTATTCGGAAGACGCTTCTTGCTCCAACTGTTTTTCTTTTCGTTTATACACAAATTTTGAGATTGATATACTTACTTCATATAGCAAAAGCAATGGAATCGTTACTAAAAAGTCGGAAATAAAATCTGGCGGTGTAATCGTGACCGCGATAATTACTAATACAAAATACGCGTATTTTCTCACTTTTTGCAACGCATACGGATTAATGATTCCAATACTTGTTAAAAACATAACGATAATTGGCAATTCAAACAAGATCGCAAATGGAATCGTCATGTTCAAAATAAAACGAAAATACTTTTCTGTTGTAAACATCGTTGCGAACAAATCTTCACCGAGGCTCATTAAAAAATGAAACACCATAGGCAATACAACAAAGTAACCAAAACATAAACCGAGTACAAATAGCAAAAATGTCGCTGGAATATATGACAGCGTTACTTTTCGCTCTCGTGGTGTAAGAGCAGGTTTCACGAACATCCATACTTGCCAAACGAATACAGGAATCGTCATTGTAATGGCAAACACGCCAGCTAACATCACATATACCCATAAAATATCGGTCGGACCTAAAATCGTTAGCTTCACATCCAAATCAGCGATTAACCAACGATATAAATCTTGGACAAAAATGAATCCTACAATAAAAAATAAAATAAGTGCTCCAACAACAATAAACACGCGTTTGCGTAATTCTTCTAAATGCTCGACTAGCGTCATCTCTTTGTCTTCATATCGTTTCTTTTCTTCCACGAGCGTAAACACCAACCTTTTTCCATGTTAAAAACGGCAACACATCGTTGCCGCCTTATGATTTACGCGCTTCTTTCTTTTCATCAAGCTCCTCTAATACTTCATCACGCAATCCTTTTGTTGACTTTTTAAACTCACGCAATGTTTCACCAAAAGCCCGTCCGATTTCAGGTAATTTTTTCGGTCCGAAAATGACAAGAGCGATGACAAGAATTAAAATTAAGCCAGGTACTCCGATATTTGAAAGCATAACGTCATCTCCTTTTTTTATACATACGCTTCTTTTATTGTATTGCTAAGATCTTCATTTTTCAATGACAAATTTTTAAGAGGTGTGAGAAATGTTTGACAATCAACATACAGTGTACGCTATTTTCTTTACCATAACTAGTGATGTCACTATAAAAGTCGGTCAATTAGGCAATTTTTTATTTCCAAGCGGAAACTATATTTATGTAGGAAGTGCGAAACGAAACATTCAATCACGTATTCAACGTCATATGCAAATGGAAAAACGAAAACGTTGGCACATTGATTACATTCGTCCGTATGGTACAATTACACACGTGCAAACGTATTCCTCCGAACTGAGTGAATGCGAACGTGCCCAACAGTTGTTTCAACAATATAAAGGTCGATGGATTGTAAAAAAATTCGGTTCATCGGACTGTCGCTGTTTTTCCCATCTTATTTATTATAAAGAATAAACGAGGGACGTATTCCCTCGTTTAACTTGCTTTCTCATATTTTTTTTCGTATTTTTCTTCCGATTTTGCAATAATAACTGCACATGCCGCATCGCCTGTAATATTCACGACTGTTCTCGTCATATCGAGTAAGCGGTCAACACCTAAAATGAGCGCAATTCCTTCAACAGGTAGACCGACGGATGTTAACACCATGGAAAGCATAATTAAACCAACACCCGGAACGCCTGCTGTACCAATGCTCGCAAGTGTTGCTGTTAAAATGACGGTCAAAAGATCGCTAAATGTTAAGTCCACACCATACACTTGCGCGATAAACATCGTTGCCACACCTTGCATAATGGCTGTTCCATCCATATTAATTGTGGCCCCAAGAGGTTGAACAAAACCGCTAATGCTTTTCGGAACGTTTAAATTTTTTTGTGCTGTTTCCATCGACACTGGCAACGTAGCATTGCTGCTCGATGTACTAAACGCAACCGCCATTGCTGGAGAAAATCCTTTAATAAACGCGATAGGGCTCATTTTCCCAAGTGTCCATACCGCCATACCATACACGACGAAGAAATGAATAAATAACGCTAACAATACAGCAAACATATATTTCCCCATCGCTGCAATCGCATCAAATCCTTGTCCGCCAATTGCAATGGCAATTAATGCAAACGCACCATATGGCGCAAACTTCATCACCCATTCTACTAAATACATGAGAAGATCATTTGCTTGTTCTACAATGACTCGCACTTGTTTTACTCGATCACCGAGGCGAGCAATGGCCATTCCAACCAACACCGCAAATACAATGACTTGTAACATATTTCCTTCAACCATGGCTTGGAATGGGTTTGTTGGAATAATATTCAATAATGTATCTACAACTGGCGGAGCTTCTTTCTTTTCAAACGATGCCCCTTCTAAATTAAAATTCCCTTCTCCTGGACGAATCACAGATCCTAATGTTAAAGCAATAACAAGCGCAAGAGAAGTAGTAATTAAAAAGAATGCGATTGTTTTGATACCAATACGACCAAGTTTTTTCGGATCACCAACACCAGCTGCTCCTAAAATGAGCGATACAAGAACAATTGGAACAACAAGCAATTTAATCAAGTTAATGAATATTGTTCCAAGCGGATTGAGTACGTATGTTTTTGCGAGGTCAAACCATTCTGTTGGAAGAGCTAAGTTGAAAATGAGCCCAACGATAATTCCTGCAAACATTCCTAGTAAAATTTTTTTCGTCATTGACATATCCACACCTCCATCAATTTCTGCGTCTTTTGCTGTAAAACGTATTCAACTTCTTATGGGAAAAGGGTTAAGGGAGAGGACCTATTCAATTGTAAATGTTTTTTTTAAAATTGTAAAGAAAAAATGAATATAATTGTTAGAAAAGTGGTTGAATTTCTTTTTTTACAAAAAAATAACTACCACAATGATGTGGTAGTTTACGAACGCTTTGTTTTTTTGCGACTCGAATCCGCTTCGATGTTTCCTGTTTCATGCTCAGTCGTGCCTTGCCCTTGAATCTCTGGTGAACTTAATCCTGTTTTCGAAGCATCTTTTTTTCGTTTCCCCACTTCATTCACCTCCTACTATCTTATTTTGCTTCATTTATGAAAGTTCAATCGTTCCAAAATGAAATTTTGCTGTTTTTCTTCGATAAACGAAAAAATGAAATTGATCAAAACGTGAACTTTGCCAATGGTCTTTTAGCACAACTCGTTGTCGAGCTACTCGTTTCGCTTGTTCGATATCTTCTGCTGTAACATCCGTATATAGCGCTGCCTGTTTTAATCCCCTTAGTCCATCCGCTTCCTCAATGCTTACTTCAAACATCGGATCCAAATAAACGACATCATATGACTGATCATCACATTGCGCTAAAAAAGAGCGAAAATCGGCATAATGCACATGAATGCGTCGCATCGCTTCATTCAGTTGAACAACATCACTTTCCCAATGACGTAATCCTTGTTTTGTTAAGTAAGCGATATATGCACTTCCTTCGATCCCTACCACTTTTCCTTCTTCACCAACAACTAAGCTAGCGACTATGCTATCAGCTGCTAATCCAAGCGTACAATCTAAAAACGTCATTCCTTTTTGTAATTTCGTCGCTTGTAAAAACGGTTCACTTTCCCCTTTTAAAATACGCTTCGCACGAAAAGAGGAAGAATTTGGATGAAAAAATAACGGTTCATCTCCGTTAATCAAATGGATTTCTAATCTTTCTTTCCCTACAACCAAAACAGGTTCAGCTATCTGTTGCTGAATGGCTGGAATGGAACGTTTCTGACGCGGAATGTACGGAATTTGTAATTCTTCGGCAATTTGTTTCGCTTTTTCAATCATTTGTTCGTTTGTTCGGCCAGCAGTTGTCACAATCATACGTTCACCCCAAAAGAAAAAGGATGTCAATCGGACACCCTTAACAATGTTTTTCAAAAGCTTGCATAATATTTTGCATAATATTTTCAAGAGAATTTGCTTCGATATCGTGGCGCGGAATAAAATGAACAACTTCTTTTCCTTTTAATAAGGCCATCGATGGCGAAGAAGGTTCTATACCAACGAAATACTCACGCATTTTAGCCGTTGCTTCACGATCTTGTCCAGCAAACACTGTCACAAGATGGTCTGGTTTTTTCTCGCTCATTTGTACCGCCTGAATAGCCGCTGGACGTGCAAGCCCTGCTGCACAACCACAAACGGAATTAATGACAACAAATGTCGTTCCTTCTACTTGTTCCATAAATTGTTCTACTTCTTCGCTCGTACGTAATTCTTTAAATCCACCGCTGACTAATTCATCACGCATCGGTTGTACTACTTGGCGCATATATTCTTCATATGACATAAACATACGTGCATCCCTCCAAATCATTCTTGCTTTTACAAGGATACAACAATGCAAATAGAAAAATCAATAAAATAAAAAACATTGAACAATTTTCTAAAAATTTTTATAATGAATGTATTTATATGATGTAAATGGAGGTTGAGAACATTGCCAATTAATATTCCTCGTGATCTTCCAGCTAAAGAAATACTAGAACAAGAAAATATTTTCGTCATGGATGAAGATCGCGCCTATTCTCAAGACATTCGACCGTTAAACATTATCATTTTAAACTTAATGCCGCAAAAAGAAAAAGCAGAAACACAGCTATTGCGTTTACTTGGAAATTCGCCGCTACAAGTACATGTCACTTTTTTACGTCCTGAAACACATGAAGCGAAAACAACATCAAAACATCATCTTGATCAATTTTATACAACATTTCAACATGTTCAGCATAGAAAATATGATGGCATGATTATTACCGGTGCCCCCGTTGAACATTTGCCGTTTGAACAAGTCGATTACTGGGATGAGTTAACTCAAATTATGGAATGGACAAAGACGAATGTCACATCTACGTTACATATTTGTTGGGGTGCACAAGCAGGGATGTACTATCATTACGGTATTCCAAAATACGATTTACCACAAAAATGTTTCGGGGTATTCGATCATGTGTTAGAACAAAAGCACGTGAAACTGATTCGTGGATTTGACGATATTCATAAAATCCCACACTCTCGCCATACAGACGTGAAACGTGAACATATCGAAGCGGTTTCAGAGTTAACGATTTTATCTTCATCTGAAGAAGCTGGCGTCTGTCTCGTCATTTCAAATGATGGAAAACAAGTGTTTTTAACAGGGCACCCAGAGTATGATGCCACAACGCTAAAAGAAGAATATGAACGAGATGTGGCTAAAGGGTTAGATATTCAAATTCCAAAATATTATTTTCCGCATGACGATCCGAATAAGCAACCATATAACACGTGGCGTTCTCATGCGAATTTACTGTTTGTCAACTGGCTCAACTACTATGTGTATCAAGAAACGCCTTACATTTGGGAGTAAGCTTTCGCTTTTTGCGAGAGCTTTTTTATTGATATATATTCAAATTTGAATATAATAGTTTGTATATCATTCATACGAAGGAGCGTAATAAAAATGGAAAATGAACAACGACATTTATCGTTTATTGTAGCTGGATTGTTATTAGCAATCCTAATGGCAGCGATGGATAACACAATTGTTGCAACGGCAATCGGGACGATCGTTGCTGATTTAGGTGGCGTAGATCAATTTGTTTGGGTCACATCTGCTTATATGGTTGCCGTCATGGCTGGTATGCCGATATTCGGGAAATTGTCAGATATGTACGGTCGAAAACGTTTCTTTTTATTCGGATTAATCGTCTTTTTAATCGGTTCTGCGCTCTGTGGTTTAGCACAAAGCATTGTACAACTTAGCATTTTCCGCGCGATTCAAGGAATTGGTGGCGGGGCATTAATGCCGATTGCATTTACCATCGTATTTGACGTGTTCCCACCAGAAAAACGGGGAAAAATGACAGGATTGCTTGGGGCGGTCTTTGGGATATCAAGCGTGCTTGGTCCGCTCCTCGGTGCCTATATTACCGATTACTTAAGTTGGCATTGGGTATTTTACGTCAATGTCCCAATCGGTTTATTGTCCATTTTTTTCATTGTTCGTTATTACAAAGAAACAACACCACACACAAAACAAACTATCGATTGGTTCGGTGCACTTACTCTCATTGTTACAGTCGTTAGCTTAATGTTCGCCCTTGAATTAGGTGGAAAAAAATATGATTGGGATTCATTCACCATCATATCGTTATTTATGATTAGTGCGATTTTCTTACTCGCATTTTTGTATGTAGAAACAAAAGCAAAGGAACCAATTATCTCATTTTCACTATTTAAACGACGAACATTTGCTGTAGCGCAGTTGCTTGCTTTTTTATACGGTGCGACATTTGTCATTTTAACTGTTTTTATCCCGGTATTTGTACAAGCGGTTTATGGCGGTACAGCAAAAAATGCTGGATTAATCTTAATGCCAATGATGCTTGGATCTGTTGCAGGCAGTTCGTTTGCTGGTATTTCACAAACGAAAACATCGTATCGAAACATTATGTTTATTTCTGTGATCGCTTACTTTACAGGCATGCTTCTACTTAGTTTCATGACACCGGAAACATCGCGTATATGGTTAACTGTGTATATGGCAATTGCGGGATTTGGCGTTGGGTTCTCATTTTCTTTGTTACCGACTGCATCAATGCACAATTTAGAACCACGTTTTCGTGGAACAGCGAATTCAACCAATTCGTTCTTTCGCTCGCTCGGCATGACGCTCGGCATTACCATTTTCGGAACGATTCAAACAAATACATTAACTAACAATTTAAAAGAAACTTTCGGTTCGATGCCATCAGCACATTCGTTCGATCCACGTGCACTATTTGAAGCAGGAGCACGCGCACAAATTCCGGCACCTATTTTACAAAAAATTGTCGATGCGTTGGCATCATCCATTACGTATGCATTTACGCTCGCATTAATCCCAATTGCTCTTTCATTCCTATTGATTTTCTTCATGGGAAATGAAAAACTAGAAATACAAAAACGGGCAAAAGTAGGGGAATAAAATGAGCGTGAAACTTGTCATTCTCGGCTTGTTGATGGAAGGTGAAAAACATCCATATGAAATTCAACAAATTGTCAATGAACGCCATATGAAACATTATATTAAACTTGCAGCCGGATCGCTCTATTATGCCTTTGATCAACTTGAAAGACAAGGATATGTAGAAGTGGTCGATGTCGTACGCGATACAAATCGTCCAGATAAAACGATTTACCGCATTACCGAAAAAGGAAAGCAACACTTTGAACAGCTCTTGCTAGAAGAATTACAAAAACATGAACATATTCACCGTTCTATTTATGCGGGACTATCTTTTGCTGCATACGCCGATGCAGCAAAAGTAAGTGCGGTATTAGAGCGACGTTTGCAAGAAACAAAACAACAACTCGAAAAATTGAAATGGATATTTGAACAAAAGCGACCAAATGAATATGTCGCAAAATTGTACGTGTTAAAAGGAGTCATCATGCATTTAGAAACCGAAATAGAATGGCTCCAACAATTAATTCAGGTCGCTAACAATAAAAAACTACATGAAAAAGGAGGGAGCTAGCTCCCTCACTTTTTTTGCAACATAAATAACCACATAAACGAAACAGCCTGTTTTAATTCTGTTGGTAGCTGTTGAATGGAATGCTCATCGACGCCACGCTTATACACTCCCTCTTGAGAAACAGTGATGAAGCCATTTTCCTTTGCTAACTGTTCAAACTCCCATGGCATCATCGTATTACAAATGACTGCTTCATCATATAAACGACGATAGCTATTCACTCGAGGAGCGGCCGTTGGGCCAAGAATGCCGACACATACATATGCATTTGTTTTTAACACCCGACGAACTTCTTCAAGTGCAGCAAGTGGACGTTCAGTCCATTCCAAGCAGTTAATAATCATGGCACCGGAAAACGTTTCATCTGGAAAAGGCAAGTTCATAATGTCTGCTTGTTGAAAATGAAGATGTTCATGATACCTTTGTTTTTTCGCTAATTCAATCATTTCACTTGATAAATCTAATCCGATGACACGATATCCTTGTTGACATAGTTTATATGACCCGTATCCATCCCCACATCCAATATCTGCAATATACCCTTCTTTCGGCATATATGTCGTGACAAACGGAATAATTGTCTTTCGACTTCCTCTCTCCCACATGTCTTCACTGCTTTGATGCCACCACTCTGCCCGCTCATCCCATTGTTTTTCCGCCTCTTTATGCCATGCGCGCATAACTCCACCCCTTTTTGAAAAAATAAACATGTTACGTTTATTGTAGCAGAAAGGAGGCCGAAACATGACAAAAAAAGTGAACGAAGGAAGTCGAAATCAAAACGCACCGACACAACACGGGCAACTATATGAAGGTGCAGGAGATAACAGTAAAGGCCGTAAGCAAAACAAAAGCCAAAGCGATAAAACAAAGTAGTCAACTACCCAACGACTAAAGTCGTGGGCTTGCAACTCCCCAGAAGTGCAAGCGGATGTTATCCTCCTTCCTTCACTTGGGGTTGCATCA
>NZ_RXXX01000044.1:0-22190 GCF_011006755.1 Anoxybacillus sp. MB8 | reverse complement strand
CGTAATGAGGACGGGAAGTAGCTCAGCTTGGTAGAGCACATGGTTTGGGACCATGGGGTCGCAGGTTCGAATCCTGTCTTCCCGACCATTTTCAAGGGGCCTTAGCTCAGCTGGGAGAGCGCCTGCTTTGCACGCAGGAGGTCATCGGTTCGATCCCGATAGGCTCCACCATCTATTTATAATGGCGGCGTAGCTCAGCTGGCTAGAGCGTACGGTTCATACCCGTAAGGTCGGGGGTTCGATTCCCTCCGCCGCTACTAGCTTAGGACCTTTAGCTCAGCTGGTTAGAGCAGACGGCTCATAACCGTCCGGTCGTAGGTTCGAGTCCTACAAGGTCCACCATGTTCATATTATACGGAGGAGTACCCAAGTCTGGCTGAAGGGGTCGGTCTTGAAAACCGAGAGGCGTCGAAAGGCGCGCGGGGGTTCGAATCCCTCCTCCTCCGCCATAAACTGATTTTCTTCTTGTGCCGGCTTAGCTCAATTGGTAGAGACGAGCAAAGCTTCAGCGAATAAGCTACGAGTTGCCTCGACGCATCTATCATCATTGAATGCGCTAGTAGAGGAAGAGGCACAACTGACAAACGATCTAAAAGTTTGATGCACTTCATATTGTGCCGGCTTAGCTCAATTGGTAGAGCAACTGACTTGTAATCAGTAGGTTGCGGGTTCAAGTCCTGCAGCCGGCATCATTGTGGCGGCTATGGCGAAGTGGTTAACGCACCAGATTGTGGCTCTGGCATTCGTGGGTTCGATTCCCACTAGTCGCCCCATAAATTGTATGATAAAGCGTACAAGTAAAAAATAGCTGTGTAAGTAATTTATCGTGCGGGTGTAGTTTAGTGGTAAAACCTCAGCCACGAGCGACACATCGTCGAGTAATCGCCGAGTTGCCTCGACGCATCCATCATCATTGAATAAGCGAGTAGAGGAAGAGGCATGACAAAGCGTAGAAGTAAAAAATAGTTATGTGAGTAATTTATTGTGCGGGTGTAGTTTAGTGGTAAAACCTCAGCCTTCCAAGCTGATGTCGTGGGTTCGATTCCCATCACCCGCTTACGTGGGCCTATAGCTCAGCTGGTTAGAGCGCACGCCTGATAAGCGTGAGGTCGGTGGTTCAAGTCCACTTAGGCCCATTATAGTTTTTATTCCGCAGTAGCTCAGTGGTAGAGCACTCGGCTGTTAACCGAGCGGTCGTAGGTTCGAATCCTACCTGCGGAGCCATTTGGAGAAGTACCCAAGTGGCTGAAGGGGACGGTTTGCTAAACCGTTAGGTCGCGTTTTGCGGCGCGCGGGTTCAAATCCCGCCTTCTCCGCCATTGCCACACACGGCCCGTTGGTCAAGTGGTTAAGACACCGCCCTTTCACGGCGGTAACACGGGTTCGAATCCCGTACGGGTCACTAGTAAAAAAGGACATCTCATATAAATGAGATGTCCTTTTTTATATTTCTCTCAAATCTACATGCATGTTCTTTTTCTTCTCTAAAAATTTCTTTCCATATTCCCCATGTTGATGAATAGAAGGATGTTCAACTTGAACGGTGACATGGGAGAGGTTGTATCGTTCTTTTAACATTTCATTAATGGCTAAAATAACACAAAATGGTTGAATATGCTCGTGAATAAGAACATGTGCTGTTAAGGAATAATGATCTGTTGAAATGGACCAAATGTGTAACTCATGTACATCTTCTACCCCTTCAATAGAAAGGATATCAGCACGAATACGCTCGATGTCAAATTCATGTGGCACTGCATCCATTAAAATAAAATACGATTCTCTCACAATTTTTAAGCCGCCTACAAAAATAATGGCACCGATGATGATGCTAATGAGTGGGTCAAACATATATAGCCCTGTAAAGTAAATTAAAATCGCTGAGATGATGACACCAATCGAGCTGAGTAAGTCACCAATAAAGTGCCATAAGGCGCTTTTTACATTTAAATTTTCTTCTTCTTTTATGCTGCGACTTAGAACGATTGTTAACACAAGATTAACGACAAATCCGATCGTTGCGATAGTTAGCATGAAGGAAAATTGGATGCTTTCAGGATGAATAAACCGACGAATTCCTTCAATAAAAATTCCAATGGAAATGATGACAAGCGCAAGCCCATTTAAAAATGAAGCGATAATTTCAAATCGTAAATAGCCAAATGTAAACTTTTTATTTGGTGGGCGAGAAGCAAAATAAATGGCAACCATGCTTAAACCTAATGCGATGACGTCAGAGGCCATATGGGCTGAGTCTGACAATAGAGCAAGCGAATTAGACAAAATCCCCCCTACAATTTCAACAATGGTGAAAAAAGTCGTTAATAACAGCGTTGTCCAAAGAGCTTTCTTTGATGTCGTTTGTACTTTCATATGCGGTAAATGATGAAAATCATACATATGCATTCTCCTTTATTTAAAATTAATATTAAAAAAAATAAATAATAATTACTATAAACTATTTTATATAATTATCATTTGTCACTCAAGCGACAAATTTATGGACGTTCGTATTGATTTTCATTTCATTCAACATGTGATTTGTTGAACATTGTCGAAAAATATCTTAATTTTCTTACAGGAATTTTATATGACTTCGTGTAATATATTCAGTACGGAATTGTTTTCGTACTCATTTAAGAAAGGATGGATGAACATTTGTTGACAATGAGTCCAACCGATTTGCAGATGCATTTATTTCACGAAGGAACGTTTTATCAAAGTTATCAATTGTTTGGTGCACATCTTATCAAACGAGATGGAGCGATCCAAACCCGTTTTTGTGTATGGGCCCCGCACGCCAGAGAAGTTCGTCTTGTTGGAACGTTTAACGATTGGAACGGAGAAAAGCACAAGTTAACAAAAATAAACGAGCAAGGAGTATGGATGATTGTCGTCCCTGAAAATTTAGAAGGACATTTATACAAATACGAAATCATGACAAGAGATGGACATATCGTTCTGAAAGCAGATCCATATGCTTTTTACGCAGAAGAACGCCCCAATACTGCCTCTATTGTATATGATTTAAAAGGATATAAATGGAATGATCAAGCTTGGCAAAGAAAAAAGAAGCGAAAACCGATTTATGAACAACCGATGTTTATTTATGAAGTTCATTTTGGTACATGGAAGAAGAAAGATGATGGGAAATTTTATACATATAAAGAGATGGCAGATGAGTTAATTCCGTATGTTGTTGAACATGGATTTACTCACATTGAACTTTTGCCGCTTATTGAGCACCCGCTCGATCGTTCTTGGGGATATCAAGGAACAGGTTATTATGCTGCAACAAGCCGTTATGGAACGCCTCATGATTTAATGTATTTCATTGATCGTTGTCATCAGGAAGGAATTGGAGTCATTTTAGATTGGGTACCGGGACATTTTTGTAAAGATGCGCATGGGTTATATATGTTTGATGGTGAGCCGACATATGAATATATGAATATGCAAGATCGCGAAAATATTGTGTGGGGAACAGCAAATTTCGATTTAGGGAAACCAGAAGTGCATAGCTTTTTAATTTCGAACGCTTTGTTTTGGTTAGAACATTATCATATTGACGGTTTTCGTGTTGATGCGGTTGCAAATATGCTTTATTGGCCAAACAGCGATGTACTGCATCCAAATCCATACGCTATTTCATTTTTAAAAAAATTAAATGAGGTTGTATTTGCTTTTGATCCGAATGTATTAATGATTGCAGAAGATTCAACAGATTGGCCGAAAGTGACTGCCCCGACGTATGATGGTGGTTTAGGATTTAACTACAAATGGAACATGGGATGGATGAACGATGTATTAAGTTATATGGAAACGAGCATGCATGATCGAAAATATATGCATCATAAAATGACGTTTTCGTTGTTGTATGCCTACACAGAAAATTTCATTTTGCCTTTATCTCATGATGAAGTAGTACATGGAAAAAAATCATTATTAAACAAAATGCCGGGCGATTATTGGGATAAATTTGCTCAACTTCGCTTGCTTTATGGATATTTTATGACGCATCCAGGGAAAAAACTGTTGTTTATGGGTGGGGAGTTTGGACAGTTCGATGAGTGGAAAGATTTAGAACAACTCGACTGGGTATTATTTGATTTTGATATGCATCGAAAAATGGATGAATACGTGAAATCTCTCACGAATTTTTATAAAAAGCAAAAAGCATTATATGAGTGTGATCACGATCCAAATGGGTTTGAATGGATTGATGTGAACAATGCTGAACAAAGTATTTTTTCTTTTATTCGACGAGGAAAAAAAGAAGAAGATGCGTTAATTGTCGTTTGTAATTTTACTAATATCGTGTATGACGATTACAAAATTGGTGTGCCATTTCTTACATCGTATCGAGAAGTATTCAATAGCGATGAAGTGATGTACGGTGGTGCGGGGCACATAAACAAAAAAGTGCTTGTGGCACATGAAGAGCCGTATCACGGAAAGCCGCATCATATTCGGATGACGATTCCTCCGTATGCCATTACGATTTTACGACCAATAAGAAAAAGAGAAGGGAAGGAAAGCCATGGTACGAAAAAAGTGCGTCGCTATGCTACTCGCAGGGGGACAAGGAAGTAGATTAAGCTCATTAACAAAAAATTTAGCTAAACCAGCTGTTCCGTTTGGAGGAAAGTACCGCATTATCGATTTTACATTAAGCAATTGTGCTAATTCAGGCATTGATACTGTTGGAGTGCTCACTCAATATCAGCCGTTAGAGTTAAATACGTATATTGGAATTGGAAGTGCATGGGATTTAGATCGGAAAAATGGAGGGGTAACCGTTCTCCCTCCGTATGCTGAATCGTCGGAAATGCGATGGTATAAAGGAACAGCGAATGCTATTTATCAAAACTTAAACTACTTGAAGCAATACGATCCGGAGTATGTGCTCATTCTTTCCGGTGACCATATTTATAAAATGAATTATGCGGAGATGCTGCAATACCATATTGAAAAAAAGGCAGATGTTACAATTTCTGTTATTGAAGTACCATGGGAAGAAGCGAGCCGTTTTGGAATTATGAACACAAATGAAGAGATGGAAATTGTAGAGTTTGAGGAGAAGCCAGCCCATCCGAAAAACAATTTAGCGTCTATGGGCATTTATATTTTTAAATGGTCTGTTTTGAAAGAGTATTTAGAAATGGACAATCGAAATGATCGTTCAAGCCACGACTTTGGCAAAGATATTATTCCTTTACTGATTGAAGAAAAAAAGCGGCTTGTGGCCTATCCGTTTAAAGGATATTGGAAAGACGTTGGGACGGTCAAAAGTTTATGGGAAGCAAATATGGATTTACTCGAAGATACTCCAGCATTAAATTTATTTGATCATACGTGGCGCATTTATTCTGTGAACCCGAATGAACCACCACAATATATTGCTCCATACGCGCAAGTGAAGGAGTCTTTAGTGAATGAGGGATGTATTGTTGAAGGGGATGTCGAGCATTCTGTTTTGTTTCAAGGGGTGTACATTTCACAAGGTGCTAAAGTAAAAGATTGTGTTGTTATGCCTAATGCAGTGATTGGGAAAAATGTATACATTGAAAAAGCAATTGTTCCTCCAAATGTGGAAATTCCTGATGGAACGTTTATTTGTGCGGATCAATATGAAGGGGAAGTCATTCTTGTGACAGAGGAGATTTTGGGACATTTTTCTGAGAGAGAGGATGAGAAAACGTGGGAAAATTAATGCTTGGGGTCATTGATGCAACGACATATAAGTCGGAAATGAGTGATTTGACGCTCCAACGTTCCATTGCAGCTGTTCCATTTGCTGGGCGCTATCGGCTAATTGATTTTGTTTTATCAAATATGGTGAACTCAGGTATTGAAAGTGTCGCCATTTTCCCAAAGTATCAATATCGTTCATTAATGGACCATCTTGGTTCAGGAAAGAATTGGGATTTGAATCGGAAACGTGATGGATTGTTCTTCTTCCCTTCGCCTGACCTTCCGATTTCTCATATCGGTTCGTTTCAACATTTTCAACAACATATTGACTATTTTTTGCGAAGCACACAAAAGTACGCTCTTATTTGCAACAGTTATACGGTGTGCAATATTGATTATGAGGAAGTATTGCGACGTCATATAACTAACGGGTGCGACATTACCCGTGTATGTTATCGTGGGAAATCGCTTGATATGTTTATTTTAGAAACATCATTGTTGCTTGATTTAATCGCTAACCAACAAAGAAATCAATATCGAAGTATTGTTGATGTGGTGAGTGATGAAGGAAATGGGTTAACCGTATGTGACTATGAATATGATGGGTATGTCGCAGTTATTGATAGCATCGAACGTTATTTTCACCATAGCTTAGAACTTCTTCAGCCAGATGTGTGGAAGCAGTTGTTTTTAAAAGGAAGACCGATTTATACGAAAGTAAAAGATGAACCACCGACGAAATATACATCATATGCTTGTGTGCATAATGCAATGGTTGCGAATGGATGCATCATTGAAGGAGAAATTGAAAATAGTATTATTTCTAGAGCGGTGAAAATAGGAAAAGGAACTGTTGTACGCAGCAGTATTATTATGCAAAAAAGTCAAATCGGAGATCATTGTCATCTTGAATACGTGATTGTTGATAAAGATGCTCGCATTGGTGATGGGATAAAATTAATTGGAACACCGAATCAGCCAATCGTCATTCGAAAAGGGACAATACAAGGAGCGCTGATGAAATCGTGAAAGTGTTATTTGTCGTATCAGAGTGTGTACCGTTTGTGAAAACAGGTGGTTTAGCTGATGTTGCAGGTGCATTGCCGAAAGAGTTGAAAAAGCTCGGTACAGATGTGCGTGTGATGCTTCCTAAATATGGGGTCATTCCGCAACATATGCGCCAAAAAATGACTAAAATTGCTGAGCTTGTCGTTCGTGTTGGCTGGAGAAGACAATATTGTGGAATTGAACAATTAGAATACGAAGGAATGACATACTATTTCGTCGACAACGAATATTACTTTAAGCGAGATTCTTTATACGGGCATTACGATGACGGTGAGCGTTTTTCATATTTTTGTCGAGCCGTTCTCGATTCTCTTCCCGTCATCGGTTTTCAACCGAATGTCATTCATTGTCATGATTGGCACACAGGAATGATCCCATTTTTATTGCGTGAAGAATATACGAAAAACTCATTTTACGCGCAAATGAAAACGGTATTTACCATTCATAATTTGCAGTTTCAAGGCATTTTTCCACGCGAGATTTTAGGGGACTTGCTAAATTTAAGCGACCGTTATTTTTCGATTGAACATTTAGAGTTTTACGGGCATGTTAGTTTCATGAAAGGGGCTCTCGTCTCAGCGCATATGATTACGACAGTTAGCCCAACGTATAAAGAAGAGATTCAAACTCCATATTATGGTGAACGGCTTGACGGATTATTGCGCGCGAGAAGCTCGCATTTAGTTGGAATTTTAAATGGAATTGATGATGACATATATAACCCAAAAAAAGATCCATATATTGCAGTGCCTTATGATGTGACGACAATTGCGCGAAAAAGTATTAATAAGCGAGCGTTACAACAACATTTTTCATTACCGTCAGAAGAAGACGTTCCGGTCATCGCGATTGTTTCACGGTTAACGAAACAAAAAGGATTAGATTTAGTCAAATGCGTATTTCACGAAATCATTGCTGAAAATGTGCAAATGATCATCCTTGGAACAGGAGAATGGGAGTTTGAACATTTCTTTCATGAGATGGCGCTGACATATCCAGATCGTGTGCGCGTATATATTGGATTTTCAGAACAGCTTGCACATCAAATTTATGCTGGAGCAGATATGTTTTTAATGCCGTCTAAATTTGAACCGTGTGGCCTTGGTCAAATGATTGCGATGCGTTATGGAGCTGTGCCGATCGTTCGAGAAACGGGTGGATTAAACGATACAGTGCAATCGTTTAATGAATTTACAAAAGAAGGAACAGGATTTACGTTTAAAAACTTTAATGCACATGACATGTTATATACGATTCAACGTGCGCGTTCATTTTATGAACAAAAAGAAGTATGGGAAACGGTGATGAAGCAGGCAATGAGTCGGGATTACAGTTGGGCAAAATCGGCATTCAAATACAACCAATTATACGACGAACTAATGGCTGGGAGTGGCATCTATGTTCACGAATAAGGAAGAGTTTAAACAAACGTTTTTGAAACGACTAGAAATGATGTACGGAAAACGTTTTTGGGAATCGACGGTTCTCGATCAGTACAATACGCTAGGGCATATGATTCGTGAGTATATTAGTAAACATTGGATTCAGACAAATGAACGATATCGTGCTGAACATAAGAAGCAAGTATATTATTTGTCGATTGAATTTTTATTAGGACGTTTACTAGGAAGCAATTTAATGAATCTTGGTATACGTGATGTCGTGGAAGAAGGATTAAAAGAACTAGGCATTGAGCTAACTCATATTGAAGAAGTTGAAATGGATGCTGGTCTAGGAAACGGGGGGCTCGGGCGTCTTGCTGCTTGTTTTTTAGACTCTCTTGCTTCCCTTGATTTGCCTGGGCATGGGCAGGGCATTCGTTATAAACATGGTTTGTTTGATCAAAAAATAGTGAACGGTTATCAAGTAGAACTCCCAGAACAATGGTTGCGTCACGGGAATGTATGGGAAGTGAAAAAAGAAGATTTAGCGGTAGAAGTCAATTTTTGGGGAAAAGTGGAATGCTACGAACAAGATGGTCGATTAACGTTCCGACATTATGATGCCGAAAAGGTAATGGCTGTTCCTTATGATATGCCTGTCATTGGATATGATACGACGACTGTAAATACGTTGCGATTATGGAGTGCCGAGCCTGCAAAATTTCCGCTTCATAAACATGTCATGCAGTATAAGCGAGAAACGGAAGCGATTTCTGAATTTTTATACCCAGACGACACACATGATGAAGGAAAAATTTTAAGATTGAAACAGCAATATTTTCTTGTTGCAGCAAGCATCGGGAGCATCGTACGCGATTATCGGCAACGGTATGGGCATTTGCAACATTTTCACCGCCACGTGGCCATTCACGTGAATGATACCCACCCTGTGTTAGCCATTCCAGAGCTTATGCGTATTTTGTTAGATGAGGAAGGAATGGGATGGGACGAAGCGTGGCATATTACGACAAACACAATTTCTTATACAAACCATACAACGTTGTCGGAAGCGTTGGAAAAATGGCCAATTTACATTTTTCAACCGCTATTGCCACGAATTTATATGATTGTGCAAGAAATTAATGAACGTTTTTGTCGCGATTTATGGAATCGATATCCTGGTGACTGGAAAAGGATCGAGGAGATGGCCATTATTGCTCACGGGCTTGTTAAAATGGCTCATTTAGCGATTGTAGGAAGCTATAGTGTGAATGGTGTAGCAAAAATACATTCTGAAATTTTAAAGCATCGTGAAATGAAGCTGTTTTATGAATACTTTCCTGAAAAGTTTAATAATAAAACGAATGGCATTACACATCGTCGTTGGTTGTTGAAAGCCAATCCACAGCTTTCTTCTCTTATTACGGAGGCGATCGGAACGGATTGGATAAAACAACCGGAACAGCTGATTCAACTAAGAAAGTATGCAACGGATCGTTCATTTCAAGATGAATTAGCGAAAGTAAAGCATTACCATAAACAACAGTTGGCGACATATATTTATGAAAAAACAGGTGTTGCGGTGGACGATTCATCTATTTTTGATGTACAAGTAAAAAGGTTACATGCGTATAAAAGACAGTTGTTAAATGTGCTGCACATTATGCATTTATATAACCGATTAAAAGAAGATGAGCATTTCGACATGCATCCACGCACGTTTATTTTTGGTGCAAAGGCATCACCGGGATATCATTATGCGAAACGAATCATTAAGCTAATTAATTCGGTTGCACAAAAAGTGAATAGTGATGAGCAAATTAATGGACGATTAAAAGTCATTTTCCTAGAAAATTATCGTGTTTCGTTGGCGGAAAAAATTTTCCCAGCTGCTGATGTAAGTGAACAAATTTCGACTGCTAGTAAAGAGGCATCTGGAACTGGGAATATGAAATTTATGATGAACGGAGCTGTGACGATCGGAACGCTAGATGGAGCAAATATTGAAATTTTAGAGCGGGTTGGTCATGAAAATATGTTTATTTTTGGGCTAAAGGCAGAAGAAGTGTTGCACTATTACGCGAATGGCGGATACCATTCGTACGAATATTATCATCACGATCAACGCATTCATCAAGTCGTTAATCAACTAGTCAATGGCTTTTTTCCTGATGCGTACGATCATTTTGAACCGATTTATGATTCACTGCTCGCTCATAATGATCAATACTTTGTTTTACGCGATTTTGCATCGTATGCTGATGCGCAACAACGAGTTGGCGCAACGTATGAAGATCGAAGAAAATGGTTGGAAATGAGCGTTGTGAACATTGCCTGTTCAGGATATTTTTCAAGCGACCGAACGATTGAAGAGTACGCTCATGATATTTGGCATATTCGTTAATAAAAAAGTCCTGTAAGCAGAGATGCTCACAGGACTTTTTTAAGAAGTATAAGGATCTTTTTCATATGCTGGAAGATCACCGAGCGGAGACATCAGTTGCTCGTCGTCAAGCACTTGTTCATATTGTTCATGTACAATGTTTGGATAAATCGTAATACCTGTTCCGTAAAGGTCTGTGGCTGCAAATGTTTCAAACGGCTCGACATAACCGATTTGTTCTCCGGCATCGATATACATTCGATCATAATGTACAGTATCTTCTTGGACATCTGAAGGTGTTTCGGATGTACCGAAGCGCGCAACTTTTTGCCAACTATCTTCGGCATCAAATGTTTCTGCTTCTTTATGAACGACAAATTCACCAAATGGAGGAGACAAGACGCTTTCTTCGATCGGGCGTTGTTGCGAAACAACTTGGTCAGGGCTATGTTCTTTACAAAATGTCGTCGTTGGGATGGCTTCAAGACGTTCGACTGGGATAGCCTTTCCACATACTTCACAAATTCCGTACGTTCCATCTTCCATTGCTTGAAGCGCCCGTTCAATATCGTGAAGTTCTCGTTTCGTATGTTCGTTTAAGGCGATATCTTTTTCTCGCTCATATAGTTCTGTTCCGCTGTCGGCAGGATGATTGTCATAATTCGATAGTTCCCCAACCGAGTCATGAGCAGATGCTCGTATGAGACCGAAATGATCATTTTGTTTCAACCGTTGTACAATTTGTTGTTTTTCTTGTAACAAGCGTTCACGCAAAGTTTGCATATCATCCCTCCTCGAATTAGACTACACATAGTATGAACGAAAAAGAAAAAACCATAGCGAAAAGGCTATGGTTTTTTCTGGACAATTATTGTAGCCAATAATGAATAAACAGACCAACGACAAGTAAAAATCCAAATTGTGTATTTGTCTGAGCGGTCGCTTTCATTGCTGGCATCATGTCTATTGGTTTTGTCTTTCCAATAAATCCTTTTGTTGCTTTCCATGCTTTCGGAACGCTAAACAATACGAGCAAGGTCCATGGCGAAATCGTTTTTGTGAAAACAAGCAATACAATCCATAAAAATGATGTAACAAACATGCCACCTAATAGCCAAATCGCTTTTTTTCTTCCAAGTAAAATGGCTAACGTTTTTCGACCGCTTCTTTTATCTCCGTCTAAGTCACGAATGTTATTCGCTAATAAAATGGCTCCAACTAAAATGGAAATGGGAACAGAGACAAGAATAGGTGTTGTTGTTATTATGCCTGTTTGAATAAAAAATGAAATTAAAATAATGGTGAGCCCCATGAAAAAACCTGCTGCCAATTCACCAAATGGGGTATAAGCGATCGGAATGGGGCCACCTGTGTAAAAATATCCTGCTGCCATGCAAATTGTGCCGATGACGGCTAACCACCAACTGCTATTGACGCAAATATAAATACCAAGTAGCATAGCAATAGCAAAAAAAGACCAAGCAAGCAATAAAACAGTTTTCGGGGAAATGCCGTCGCGCACGATTGCTCCACCGATTCCGACAGATTCAGGTGTATCGAGCCCACGTTTATAGTCGTAATATTCGTTAAACATATTTGTTGCTGCTTGGATAAATAGTGAAGCTACGAGCATGGCAAAAAATAAAGGAAAGTGAATTGGTGCTTCTTCTACTGCAAGCACAGTACCAATAGAAACGGGAACGAACGCTGCAGTGAGCGTGTGTGGTCGCAATAAGCGCCACCAAACGCGCCAGTCTCGTTTATAGTGAACAGTTTGAGCATTTGAACGTACTGGTGTTGGCATGCCATTCTTCTCCTTTAATTAAAATGTCGTTCACAATAAGTTTAGGGAAGCGGGGAAAATGTGTCAATGTCTTGACAATATAAATTGTTTCCTATCTCTAAAGAACAATATTATAATGGAAAAGGGACAAAAAGATTAAGTATAGGCGTGATACAAAGTGGTTACTTTATATCAAAACAAAGTTATTGACCAATTGCGTGATGCGTTAAAGAAAAAAGAGCATATGGTTAGTGTCACTGTAAGAGTGGGGCAAATCGATCCTCTTTCCTTTTTTGTCGCTGGTGAAACGTTATTTCATGGCCAGCGCTTTTATTGGTCAGACTGTTTCCATGAACAAACGTTTGTTGGGCTTGGATATGCGCAAGTTATAAAAAGCGAAGAAAAGACGAAAAAGCGGTTTCGAGAAGTGGAGAAAGCTTGGCAACAAATTGTAGAAGGCGCTTTCATCGAAGGGGAAGGGCCGTTGATGTTCGGGGGATTCGCTTTTGATCCGCTGAAACGCTCTGCTGAACATTGGGATCATTTTCCTTCCGCTCAGTTTGTTATCCCGAAATTTTTGTTAATAAAGCGCGGAGAGGAAACATGGCTCACAGTTAATGTTGTTCATGAATCGTTTGCGGAACTTGAGAAAATGATCGATTCGCTATTTGTCATACATGATGAAAGCGATAACTATGATGTTGACGTTGTCGAAAAAGAGGAAGTCGCTCGCGATCGCTGGCTTTATGCTGTTCGTCATGCAACCGATCTCATTCAAGACGGAGAAATTGAAAAAGTTGTTTTAGCGCGCGAGTTATTTCTTTCTTTCTCTCAGCGGATTGATTGCTCGCACGTGCTGCGCTCTTTGCGTGAACAGCAACCAATGAGCTACATTTTTGCGTTTGAAAACGGCTCATCTTGTTTTATCGGTGCTTCTCCGGAGCAACTTGTGAAAAAGAACGGGCACATGTGTGAAACGGCTTGTCTCGCTGGTTCCATTCGTCGTGGACATACGATGAAAGAGGATGAGGAGCTCGGACAATGGCTGCTAAAAGACGAAAAAAATCGTCGCGAACATGCATTCGTTGTCGACATGATTGAACAAGCGATGCATGAAGTATGCAAAGAGGTGATTGTTCCAAGTGAGCCGACTTTGTTAAAAATGCGACATATTCAACATTTGTACACACCTGTTCGTGCGAAAATAAAGGAAGGAGTTTCGATTTTTTCGCTCGTTGAACGACTTCACCCGACGCCAGCGCTTGGGGGATTCCCGAAAGAAAAGGCGGTACAAACGATTCGGGATATTGAGCCGCTTGATCGTGGATGGTATGCCGCTCCGATCGGTTGGGTGGATGCCAACGGAAACGGGGAATTTGCAGTAGCCATTCGCTCCGCGTTGATTGAAGACAATGAGGCGCATTTATTTGCGGGGTGTGGGATTGTCGCTCATTCTAATCCGCTTAGTGAGTATGAGGAAACGAATGTAAAGTTTAAGCCGATGTTACTAGCGTTAGAGGGGGGAAGAAAATGAATGAAATGACTGCATATGTTGCCGCTTTTGTTGAGCAATTAGTTCATACGGGGATACAGCAAGCGGTGATTAGTCCAGGATCTCGTTCCACTCCTCTTGCGATGGTCATGGCTGAACATCCTCAGTTAAATATTCATGTTCATATTGATGAACGTTCTGCCGCTTTTTTTGCGTTAGGCATGGCGAAAGCTTCTGGAAAACCGGTTGCTCTTGTTTGTACATCAGGTACTGCGGTAGCGAATTATTATCCAGCTATCGTTGAAGCATATTATGCACGCGTTCCGCTCGTTGTCATTACAGCTGATCGACCTCATGAATTGCGTGATGTCGGAGCACCGCAAGCGATCGATCAACTGCATATGTACGGCTCATATGTAAAATGGTTTGTTGATATGGCACTTCCAGAAGGAAATGAGCAAATGCTTCGTTATGCAGAAATGGTAGCTGCTCGTGCGGTATGTGTTGCAACATCTGTTCCTGCAGGACCGGTTCATATTAACGTGCCGTTACGTGAACCGCTTGTTCCAATGCTCAATGAGTCGCTATTTTCCACACCGTTAGCGACTCGCACTGTGTATAGAGGGAATAAACACCTTTCGCCAGAGATGATAGATGCATTATATGAACAACTACGCCATGTCGAAAAAGGGGTCATTGTATGTGGGGATTTGCACGTGGAAGGGTTTGCTGATGCGGTGGTCGAGCTAGCAGAAGCGTTGCAATATCCTATTTTAGCCGATCCGCTTTCTTCACTGCGAACAGGTACACATAGAAAACAGCTTATTATTGAATCGTATGATGCGATGTTAAAATGCGAAACGTTTGCAGATGCGTTCATCCCTGATGTCGTTATTCGTTTTGGAGCAATGCCTGTATCCAAATCACTTTATCTTTGGTTGCAACGGCATAAACAAGTAAAACAAATGATTGTTGATGAAGCAGGGCAATGGCGCGATCCGACTTTATCGCTTCACGTGTTTATTGAAGCAAACGAGGTGCAATTTTGTCATGAGTTAGCTCAGCGTGCTTCTACTACATCTCGGTCGTCGCAATGGATCAGCCAATGGCAAAAAATGAACGAACGAGCGAAGCAAATGCTATTACAGGCAAAAGAAGAAGAAAATATGTTTGAAGGAAAAATATTTATTGAACTTGCTCAGTTATTACCAGATGAAGCAACTCTTTTCGTTGGAAATAGTATGCCTATTCGCGATGCGGATACGTTTTTCATGTCATCACATAAGCGAATTCGTTTATTGGCGAATCGTGGGGCAAACGGCATTGATGGAGTTGTATCGAGCGCTCTTGGAGCGAGTTGTGTTGCGCAACCACTTGTACTAGTTATTGGCGACTTGTCATTTTATCATGACTTAAATGGCTTACTTGCAGCTAAATTGCAACAGCTACATGCGACAATCATTGTTTTAAACAACAATGGGGGAGGTATTTTCTCCTTTTTGCCGCAGGCGAATGAACCGAAACATTTTGAACGGTTATTCGGCACACCGACACATTTATCGTTTCATCATGTTGTAGACATGTATGATGGACATTATGAAAAAGTAGAGACGTGGGACGATTTTCGTCGTGCGGTGGTAGATGCGCTCGCACGCCCAACGTTAAATGTAATTGAAGTTCCTTCATCTCGTAAATATAATGTCGGAGTTCATCGGAAATTGTGGAAAGATGTTTCCCAGGAAATGTCCAACTTGTTGAACAAAGGGGAATGAGCATGAAGTTTGTCGTTCGAGGGCAAACGTATTATGTAGAAAGGCACGGAAATGGACAGCCTATTTTGTTGCTGCACGGATTTACAGGTAGTTGTCAAACGTGGCATCCGCTTGTTTCGATGTGGGAACAACATATGCAATGCATAGCAATGGACATTCTCGGTCATGGACAAACCGATGCCCCTTCTTCTGTACAACGATATCATATCGATATGGTTGCCCAAGATGTCGCTATGCTTTTAGAACATTTAGGGATAAAAAAAGCCCATGTGCTAGGGTATTCGATGGGTGGTCGGCTTGCGTTAACATTTGCAGTTCGTTATCCTCAGTATGTGCAAACGTTAATATTAGAAAGTAGCTCTCCGGGGCTAAAGACGGAAGAAGAGCGCATGAAACGTCGGGAAGAAGATGAACGATTAGCACAGTTTATTGAACAACATGGGGTTGCTTCGTTTGTTGATCGGTGGGAGAACATCCCGTTATTTTCTTCTTTAAAGCGATTGCCCGAAGATGTACAACAACGGATAAGAGAAGAACGATTACAGCATACAGCGATTGGATTAGCTAACAGTTTGCGTGGCATGGGAACAGGAGCGCAACCTTCTTGGTGGGAAGCGTTGCCTCAATTGATGATTCCGACATTGTTGATTTGTGGTGAAGATGATGAAAAGTTTTGTCGAATTGCGTCAGAAATGGTACAATTATTACCAAACGGGACGCTCATCACCGTTCCGAATGCGGGGCACGTTGTGCATCTAGAGCAGCGTGAACGATTTTGTACACTTGTTCAACAATTTGTGTTAAGAGGAGGTTTATTGCATGGCGATTGAATGGGTAAAAGAAAGAGAATATGAAGATATTTTGTATGAAACGTATAATGGCATTGCAAAAATTACAATTAACCGTCCAGAAGTACATAATGCGTTCCGCCCAAAAACAGTGATGGAGTTAATTGATGCGTTTGCGTATGCTCGTGACGATGCAAATATTGGAGTCATTATTTTAACAGGAGCAGGAGGCAAAGCGTTTTGCTCAGGTGGCGACCAAAAAGTGCGTGGGCATGGTGGATATGTAGGTGACGACCAAATTCCACGTTTAAACGTATTAGACTTACAACGCTTAATTCGCGTCATTCCAAAACCGGTTATTGCGATGGTTGCAGGTTATGCGATCGGCGGTGGCCATGTGCTACATGTTGTTTGTGATTTAACTATCGCAGCAGACAATGCGATCTTCGGTCAAACAGGCCCGAAAGTTGGCAGCTTTGATGGAGGATATGGTGCTGGTTACTTAGCGCGTATTGTTGGACATAAAAAAGCCCGCGAAATTTGGTATTTATGTCGTCAATACAACGCTCAAGAGGCGTTAGAAATGGGATTAGTGAACAAAATTGTTCCACTTGAACAATTAGAAGAAGAAACGGTGAAATGGGCGGAAGAAATTTTAGAAAAAAGTCCGACAGCTATTCGTTTCTTAAAAGCTGCGTTTAATGCAGATACAGATGGACTTGCAGGCATCCAACAACTTGCAGGGGATGCAACGCTTCTTTATTACACAACAGACGAAGCGAAAGAAGGACGCGATGCATTTAAAGAAAAACGGAAACCGAACTTTAAACAATTCCCGCGTTTTCCGTAAAATGAAGACAGCTTGATGTATGCACATCAAGCTGTTTTTTTGAAGGTGGTGTGAAGATGATTCCAAACTGGTTGCTTCAACGTGCGTATTTAACGCCGAATCGTATAGCGATATATGATGAAACAGAAGCGATTTCATTTGCTGAACTTCATAAACGAACGGCAAAACGAGCAAGACAACTTGTTTTTCTCGGTGTAAAAAAAGGGGATGTTGTAGCTATCTTAATGAAAAATAGTGTACATATGGTTGAGCTTATTCACGCCCTCCATTATATTGGTGCGATTGTTTTATTACAAAATGTACGTTTATCCGTAGACGAAGTAAAGTGGCAATTAGAACATAGTGGGGCGCGATTTGTCATTTGTGATGAGCCTTTTCCAGATGAGCGAGCGATCGAATGGAGCGAGGTTACCCAACTTGGTGAAAGAGATGAAAAATGGCAAACGATGTACAATTTAGACGATGTCGCAACAATTATGTACACATCGGGAACGACAGGGAAGCCAAAAGGGGTTATGCAAACGTACGGAAATCATTGGTGGAGTGCAATTGGTTCCGCTTTGAATCTTGGATTACGTGAAGATGATTGTTGGCTTGCCGCTGTTCCTTTTTTTCATGTTAGCGGTTTGTCGATTTTAATGCGGAGCGTCATTTACGGAATTGGTGTGTATGTGATGTCGTCATTTGATGCGAAACGCATCAATGAGCTCATTTTTCAACAAAACATTACGATGATGTCGGCTGTCAGCACAATGGTGCAACAAATGATTCAAGAGTTAAAAGCTCCGTATCCTTCATCGTTTCGTTGCATGCTTGTTGGCGGTGGTCCTGTGCCACTTCCTTTGTTGCAATCATGTGCTTATTGGAATATACCGGTGTATCAAACGTACGGTATGACAGAAACCGCTTCGCAAGTGGCCACATTATCTCCAGATGCTCGTCATAAACAAGGTTCAGCAGGAAAGCCGCTTTTTCATATGAACGTTCGTATTGAAAAAGAGGGGAAACAACTGAATGCGAATGAAGTGGGGGAAATTGTTGTAAAAGGCCCGAGCGTTATGAAAGGATATTGGAGAAATGAGGAAGGAACAGCGGCTGTGTTAAAAGATGGTTGGCTACATACTGGGGATATCGGATATATGGATGACGAAGGATTTTTATATGTGCTTGACCGCCGTTCAGACTTAATTATTTCTGGTGGAGAAAACGTATATCCGGCTGAAATTGAATCCGTGCTTTTGCAACATGAGGCAGTAAAAGAAGCAGGCGTAGTCGGAGTGGCTGATGAAACATGGGGACAAGTGCCATGCGCGTTTGTCGTATTGCATGATGTAACAGCAACAGAAGAGCAATTAAAGCAGTTTTGTATGAATAAGCTGGCGAAATATAAAGTGCCGAAACGAATTTATATCGTTGATCATTTACCGCGTAATGCCGCTAACAAACTGATGCGCCATAAGTTAAAAAAGTGGATCAATGAATAAAAGGAGGCGGAAGATGCCTCCTTTTATTGATATCCTTTCGCTGTTTCTTTTGTAATTTTTTCTTTAAACAGTTTATAACTCCAAAGCTGATAGCCCACTACGATCGGCACCATGACGATGGCGACACCGAGCATAATTTTTAAGTTCAATTCACTTCCTGCCGCCTCAAAAAGCGTTGTACTATATTCATTATCGATGCGCGAAGGGAGCATGTTTGGGAACATACCGATAAAACCGGTGGCCATGAGCGTGAAAATAGTTAAGCAAATGTTTGTGAACGCAAGTCCAATTCGTTTTTGCCAGACGAACAATAGCATGAGCAATGCGCATACGAAAGCTAGTGCGGGTACGATCCAAAGAATGGGTGCTTTCGTAAAGTTGTTAAATAGCGGCGTACGATTGCTTGTTGCGACGAAGAAAAGAGATAATACGACCGTTGCAACAACGGAAGCGGGACGGGCCACTTTATAGGCACGTTCTGCTACATCTCCAACTGTTTTTAGCATGACCCACAAGGCACCAGAGACTGCAAATAAGCTAATAAATAATAAACCACCTAAAAGACCGTACGGATGAAGCAAAGTGAACAACGTTCCTTCATATCCAGATGGACCAATTTTTAAACCGTAAAACAAATTAGCAAAGGCAACACCAAACAGAAGCGCTAAAGCAAAACTGCTAATAGTGAATGCCCATTTCCAGCCTTTTTGCCAAAGTGGTGCATCATCTTTATGCATAAATTCTAATCCAGCTGCACGGAAAAAGAGCGCGAATAAAATGAGCATCATCGGTGTATATAAGAAGCTGAATAAATCTGCGTAAACAGCTGGAAACGCAGCAAACGTTGCCCCTCCAGCTGTAATTAACCAGACTTCATTTCCGCCCCAAAACGGTCCAACCGCTTCTTGCAACTGATTTCGCTCTTGACGGTTTCTCGCTAAAAACGGAAACAACATGCCTGTGCCGAGCGTATATCCATCTAACACAAAGTATATCGTCCAAATGAGTCCCCATAGTCCGAACCAAATGATCGCAACTGTTTCATGAGACATGTTGAATTTCCCCACCTTTCGTAGCCGTCGATGTGTACGGTCCTTTTTTCGCATATTTCAACATTAAGTACACGTCTGCGATAAGCAAAATGGTGTAAAACAAAACTAAGCTGACGAGTGAGAAAACAATTTGTGAAAGAGAAATAGGTGATACGGCTTCAGCTGTGCGCATTAATCCGTATACCGTCCACGGTTGACGCCCGACTTCCGCAACGACCCAGCCAGCGTTGATAGCGACATACGGAAGCAATACAGAATACATCACAAGTTTTAAGAAACGTCGTGATTCAACTAATTTATTTTTACGATATAAGTAAAATCCGTACCAAAATAGAGCGACAAAGTATAGACCGAGTGCTACCATTAAACGAAATGAATAAAAGACGATATTGACATTCGGACGTTCATCTTTCGGAATTTGATCGAATCCGACAACTTTCCCATCAAACGAGTGCGTATAAAAGTAGCTTCCGAGCTTTGGGATCGTTAAAAATTCAACGATGTTACGCTCATTTTCTGGGTCAGGAATTTGAATAATGTGAAATGGTAAACTTTCTTTTGTTTCCCACACAGCTTCAAGAGCTGCCCCTTTGGCAGGTTGCATTTTTGCCGCAAATGATGCGGATTTATGCCCGATAAACGGTGTAGCTGTTGCTGCGATTAATCCTAAAATGAGTCCGTATTTAAACGATTTTTTGAAAAACTCGATATGTTGTTTGCGTAATAAATGCCAAGCACTAACCGCCATTACAAAAAATGCCCCAACGATATAACAGCTAACAACTGTATGAACGAACATATGCCATGCATATGGATTTGTCACAACTTCCCAAAAGTTTTGAAGTTCGATGCGGCCGTTTCTTTCAATATATCCGACCGGATTTTGCATAAAGCCGTTTGCTGTGATAATCCAAAGCGCTGAAATGTTTGTGCCAAGCGCCACCATCCAGATAGAGAAGGCACGAAGTTTTGGTGAAATTTTATCCTTCCCAAATAGCCAAATGCCCATAAATGTTGACTCTAAAAAGAAAGCAACGAGCGCTTCAATGGCGAGCGGAGAGCCGAAAATATCCCCCATATATTTCGAATACTCCGACCAGTTTGTCCCAAACTGAAATTCCATTGTAATTCCTGTCACAACACCGAGGACGAAGTTAATCGCAAACAATTTTCCCCAAAAGTCTGCCATTTGCCGATAGAGCGGATTTTTTGTTCGTACGTGTTGCGTTTCCATCCATGCAATTAAAACAATAAGACCAATCGTTAACGGGACGAATAAAAAATGATAAAAAACCGTAATGGCAAATTGAAAACGGCTAAGTAAAAGCACGTCGCTCATATATCCCCCTCCGATATGCTAAATATTTTTCATATGTATAAGAGTAACCTCAATACGTGAAGAAGAGATGAGAGAAATGTTGCAAAACTGTGGCGATAATTTAAAAAAAATGTGTCTATTCACGATTATTAACATGAAAAAAGAGAAAAGGGGCTGACCCAAAACGCTAATGCGCTTTGGGCCTAGTCCTTTCTTTTTTGCCCAAAAATAGAAGAATCGCCCTTTTTATGGTAAAATTGAGTCACCAAAAACAACTACACCAAAAAAAGGAGCGATTCTTTTATGAAACATGATCATATTTCTTTCAAAGATTATACCATGGATAACCTCACTTTGCCAAGGAATATCGCAGATCTTATTCCACCAGACAACATGGCTCATGTGGTTCATGAAATGGTTGAACGTATCCCGATGGAAACATTTCTTCCATACTATAAAGGTGGAGGCACTTCTTCTTATCATCCGAAAATGATGACAAAAATCATCCTTTATGCCTACACCCAAAAAATATATCATGGTCGCGAGATTGCACGACAACTCGAAGTTCATCTTCCACTCATGTGGCTAAGTGGATTTCAAAAGCCGGACTTTCGTTCGATTAACCGATTTCGCTCTGAACGAATGAAAGGCCTGATTGACGACTTATTTCGAGAAATGATCACTCTGCTCGTCGCGGATGGGTACGTCAACATGGAAGACTATTTCGTCGATGGAACGAAAATTGAAGCAAATGCCAACCGATACACATTCGTTTGGCGCAAGTCCTCTGAAAAGTACCGAGAGAAATTAAGAAAGAATGTAGATCAACTCATCGCCCACATTGATGGGATTGTGGCAGAAGAAAGGAAGGAAGATACGCCTTCGACGTTGACTCCAGAAGACATTCGAAAGAAAACGGAAGAGTGGGAAGAACGGTTGAAAGTAGAACCAAACAATCAACCATTAAAACAAGCAGTGAAGAAAATGAAGGAAGACTACCTACCACGTAGCGAAAAGTATGAACACCAACTTGAAGTATGTGGGGATCGCAACAGTTACTCCAAGACGGATACGGATGCGACGTTCATGCGTTTGAAAGAAGATCATATGCGAAATGGTCAATT
>NZ_RXXX01000043.1:0-24173 GCF_011006755.1 Anoxybacillus sp. MB8 | reverse complement strand
GAGGGTACTTTCAACTCGATCGGTTCCATGTGGCGAGAGAGATTCGTCAATTGTTCCGAGGTCATGCAAGATATCGGGTGATTCGAAAGAAATTCGCATCATGGGATGAAGAGGGTGTGTTGCGAGAACTCACAAGTGCCATCGGTACGCTAGAACATGAGGAGAAGGAAAAGCAACTCGAGGCGCTTGTTCGTCGAATCGAGGAGATGCCAGGATGTTTGCGTGACTATCGCATATGGCTGAAGGAAAAAGGGATCGACACGACAAACATGAGAGCGATGGGGAGTGCGGAAGGAACGATGCATGTGTTTGCGAAACGAAGTAAAAACGGTCGAAGTTGGAAAGATGCAGGGATTGAAGCAATGTTGCGAGCGATCGCCGCGATAAAAGATACGTTACTCATTCGGACACGCCGTGGGGTGATGTATGGCGTGGAAGAACGAGAAGAAACGAAACGAGAAACGATCGTGAAAAAGGCAATGAAACGCGTCTCATCTCGAATGAAGGAAGTGATTCGGGACAACATTCCGTATTTCCGTCAGTCTTCAGGAACACCGATTTACGAGGTATTACAAGCATTGAAAGGTTTTTAAAAACACAGATATAGGCACATACCTACAGGATAAGAGAGGATAAAAGCGCTTACATGAAACAAGCCTATAAAACCATATATAACCAATAAAATCGGTCGAGAAAAAAATCTCCCACAAAGTCTTGACTCAAACCTTTCATTCCCCTCGTTTGTAAACAACAAACACACATGCTAAAATAAGGGCAAATTGATAAAAAAGGAGCTTTCGTATGTTACAGACGATGTTATCGCAAGAAGTGATGACAAAAGCAGCTCAACGTCTCATGAAACTTTTACCGTACAACAAACATAGCGACGTCATTAAACGAGCATGGCAACTGTATCGCACAGGACATGTATATAACGTAACGGTTGAGGAGGATATATTAAAAGGGAAGGTGACAGACCGCGGTCATACGTATGAACCTTCTTTCCGACTGAAACAAGCGGCCAGCTCGTCTTGTTCTTGCACAACAGTCGGATTATGTCCGCACAATATTGCGTTATTTTTATATGCGTACAATCAAATTGATGCAGTCGGAAATTTCATTCGGCAATGGAAAGAGCCAAATGCAAAACAAAAACTGACAGGAAGCACGGAAAAACAAAAGGTTACAAACACTCCATCAAATATAGAACATATGGCGAAAACGAACATCGTTGATGCGTGGTGGCAATCGTTTGAAGAACGATATGATCGCATGTTTCTTTACGATCTCACAGAGGAAGAACATATGCGCAAGCTCGTTCAATCTTTTTTTCCTACATTCGAACGTCCAAAATCAAAAGCACCGTTTTTAGATCATTTTTATTATGTCCATGCCGCCTTATTTACATTTGTGAAACTTGTTCATATTCCACAACAGGAGTGGGGCTACTCCGCCATCATGCAAGAGCGACATGTCACTCAGTTTGTCCCAAAAGTACAACAAGCGATCAAAGATTTAGCGAAAAAAACGAGTACAACGATGCACGAACAACTCATATATGCTTCGATTCCGTACGTTCGAAACATATTGTTAGGCGAATTAACGTACTTTAGACAAATATTAGATGTATACGAAACGATATGGAATGATGTATTGACCGATCCGACATATCGCGAAGAAGAATGCAACTGGGCGATAAAACAATTAAATGAGAAAGAAACCGTCGAACAACAAATCCCATTTATCGCTGCCGCTTCATATGTATCGTTTTTGCTTGAAAACGATCAGCAAGCTTTTGAACTCATTGAACCGTTTCCATACTTAGCCACTGAACAGATCGTCAATTTTATGCATATATCGTTTGCGAAAAAACAAATGCATCGTGGGGCGGAGTGGTTTTATCGGCTTGAAAAAAATATAGAATCATACTTACATTCACTTCGTATGAACGATCGCGATTGGTTTGTTCGCACCGTATTATCTGCTTATCGTCAATACAGCATCGCGACAAAAAACGACGAAACAGAACAATATGAACAGCTTCTTCAAAAGCTTCTTCCGTATAGTTTTTATATATACATCGACTACTTATTCGATGAACAAAAATGGAAAGAGCTCATCGAATTATATATGCTTGAAAAAGCAACCGTCGATATGATTCCAACATATCATTTAAAATCCGTTGAACAAGCGGATCGTTCGCTCGTTCTCCCGCTTTATCATCAAACGATTATGTACTACATCGAACAAAAAAACCGGAGCGCATACGAACAAGCGATCAAACATGTACGAAAACTACGGGCTCATTACCGTGCCTTAAAACAAATGCCTCGCTGGGAAGCATATATTACAAAACTCGCTGAGCAAACAAAACGATTGCGTGCCTTTCAAGATTTATTACGGAAAGGGAAATTCATATGATGCAACTGGAACTGCAAAGCCGTTGGCTTGATGAACAAAAACAATTTTTCATTTATAGCGACGATGCGCATCCAAGCAATTGGAGAGACCTCGTCTTTTGTTGGCACGAAGAAACGTTTTATGGCACATTTGCCCCAATCGAAACGATTGGAACACATATCGGCGTTCTCCTTTCCCCGTGGGAAGCGCTCACGTTCTTTGCTTATCCATCCACAAACGGGCTGATCGAAATCATATGGGATGAACAAAGTAAACAATTTCAAGCGTGGGCCAAACAAATCATTACACACATCGAACAAAAACAGTTTATGCCTGATTTTGAAGCATGGAAAAAAGGACAGTTCGGCTGGAAAGGAACAGAAGAAGACCATCCGTTCGTTGCCATGTGGCGCTCTGAAGCAATAAACAACTGGATTCAATCTGACATCGAACTAAAAGAAACGTGGGAACAAATCGTAAAAACGTACCCGCTTCTGACAAGCGACGCTGCACCATGGATGGACGAGCACGATTGGTTAACGGAAATCGGTTGGGATCAAAACCGTCCACCTTTTGTCTTTGCGATTCGTTTACGTGAACCGAACGAAGACGATGGACCATGGCCGCTCGACACCGTCTTCATCGATGCGAAAACAGACAAAATAACCGTTTATGACGGAACGATGCCGCGTGCTTGGCAAGCGTACGCTAGTCACGTCGAACGGGCACAACAACGGTGGCAAACGATCGTTCCATGGCTGAGCGAAAACGGGGAGTTGCGCAACGAACTAAACGAAGAAGAAGCGTGGCGCTTTTTAGTCGAAGCCACCATTGAACTCGCCGAAGCAGGCGTCCGCGTCATTGTGCCGTCGTGGTGGGAAGTTGTCAAACAAACAAAACTTCGGATAAAAGCTCGCGTGAAATCATCCTCGACATCGATATTTGGATTAAATGCGCTCCTCGATTTCGATTGGCGCATCGCCACAAACGATGTCGAATTGACAGAACAGCAATTTGCGGAACTCGTGGCTCAAAAACGTCGCCTCGTGCGCATTCGCGATCAATGGGTACAACTCGATCCTGCGCTTATTCAACGCGTTCAAACGCTAATGAAACAAGCAAAAAAAGAAGGGCTATCCATTCGCGACGTACTGGCGCAAACACTTGCTGAGCAACAAATAAAACAAGAGAATGATGAAGATCCAATTGACATTGAACTGAACCGTTCGTTTACATCGCTTATTCAAAAATTAAAACATATCGACCATATCCCGACCGTCCCCGTGCCAAAAACGTTTCACGGCACGTTGCGCCCATATCAACAACGCGGGGTCGATTGGCTCGTCTTTTTGCGCCAGTTCGGCTTTGGCGGCTGTTTAGCTGATGATATGGGGCTTGGGAAAACGGTCCAAATGCTTGCCTATTTTGCATATGTGAAAGAAAATGAGAAACGAAACGGTCCTGCCCTGCTCATTTGTCCGACGAGCGTCATCGGCAACTGGCAAAAAGAATGTAAGCAATTCGTGCCGTCTTTAAACGTTTACGTCCATCACGGGCCAAATCGCGAACACGGCGATGCGTTTGCCGAAAAAGTGAAAAGCTACGACCTCGTCATTACATCATATAGCTTGGCACATTTAGATTTTGAAGATTTGGCCGGCATCGACTGGGACGTCATTTGTTTAGATGAAGCGCAAAACATTAAAAACGCCCAAACGAAGCAGGCGCGCGCTATCCGCAAGCTGAAAGGGCGGCATAAAATTGCGCTTACCGGAACACCGATTGAAAATCGGTTAAACGAGCTTTGGAGCATTTTCCACTTTTTAAATCCGGGCTACTTAGGCTCACAGACAGAATTTCAGCGCCGTTTTGCAACGCCGATTGAAAAAAATGGGGATCAGCAAGCGACAGAAAAACTACAAAACTTGATTCACCCGTTTTTACTGCGCCGAACAAAAACAGACGAACGCATTGCGCTTGATTTGCCAGATAAACTAGAACAAAAAGAATATTGTCCGCTAACCGTCGAGCAAGCTTCATTATATGAACAAATTGTGCAACAGTCGCTCGAAAAACTCGAACAAGTGGACGGCTTTGCGCGGCGCGGGATTATTTTACAAATGTTAAACAATTTAAAACAACTATGCGATCACCCTGCGCTTTATTTAAAAGAAGAGCATCCAAAACAAGTCGTTGAACGGTCACATAAACTAGAAAAATTGCTTGAACTTGTTGAACAAATTCGTGAAAACGGGGAAAGTTGTTTAATTTTCACCCAATATATTCAAATGGGTGAAATGATCCAACAGGTGTTATCGACACATTTAAAAGAAACTGTCGTCTTTTTAAACGGAAGCACACCGAAACAGACGCGCGACACGATGATTGAGCAGTTTCAAAATGGACAGTTTCATATATTCATTTTATCGCTTAAAGCAGGCGGCACAGGGCTAAACTTAACCGCCGCAAATCACGTCATCCATTTCGACCGTTGGTGGAACCCAGCCGTTGAAAATCAAGCGACAGACCGTGCGTATCGAATCGGGCAAACGAAATTCGTTCATGTGCATAAATTCATTACAACCGGCACAGTCGAAGAAAAAATTGACGAAATGATTGAAATGAAGCAAGCGCTCAATGAGCAGCTCATCCAAAGCGACACGTGGATTACCGAACTGTCGAACGAACAATTGCGCGAACTATTTACGCTTTCATGAGGTGAAACATGGCAAAGAAAAAAGAAAGTTGGGAAAAGCTTATCGAACAAATGTTAAAAAAACTAGCAGAACGAAAAAAATAAACAGCCGGCACGACCGGCTGTTTATTTTTGAATATAAAACTTTCTTGGTAACGTAAAGCTATATACAATCGGAATAATAAATAAAGTTAAAAAGGTGCTGCTGATTAATCCACCAATGACCGTAATCGCCATCGGTTGATTCAGTTCCGCCCCATCACCGATACCAAAAGCAAGCGGCAACAACCCTAAAATCGTCGTTAACGCCGTCATTAAAATCGGACGAAGACGAAGTTTTACCGCTGTAACAATAATATCTCGCTCCCCGCGCGCACGCATCTGGTTCATGTAGTCAACAAGAACGATCGCGTTGTTCACGACAATTCCTGCAAGAACGATGCCACCGATAATGACCATGACGCTCATCGGCGTATGGGTTAGCCATAATCCAGCTGTAATGCCGATGATCATAAGCGGAATAGTAAACATAATAATAAACGGATGTTTAAACGATTCAAACTGCGCTGCCATCACAAGATAGACGAACGTCACCGCCAATGCAAACGCCAACGCTAAATCGTCAATCGATGATTCTAATAGCTCCCGATCGCCACCGAAGACGATTTCTGTTTCAGACGGAAGATCGAGCTTAGCAATTTCTCGGTCGACAAGCGCAGATATGTCACTCAGCGTCACCGAACTTTTATATTTCACCGTAAACTGCACCGCGCTTTGCTCATTTACCCGCTGAATTTGGACGCGGCTTTTTCCAACGGTGACAGAGGCGATATCGCCAAGTTTCACAAACGAACCGTCCGGCTTTTTCACAAGCAGCTGCTTTAAGTCAGATACAGAATTTTTCACGTTTTCATCGTATTCGACCGTCACATCGTATACGTTCGCAGATGCGTCAATGATGCGCGTCGCTGTCATTCCGCGCGTCATTTGTTGGGCAACGACCGCCACTTGCGCTGGCGTCAGCCCATGTTGTAACGCTTTATCGCGATCGATCTGTACTTGAATTTCATCGACCGTTTCCGATAAATCTGTCGATACTTCTTTCACTTCTTTTAACGCCCTTACTCGTTTTTCAATTTGGCTGACGACTTGTTTTAGGCGCTGTTCGTCCGTATCTTTCACACTAAACGTTAACGTATTTGGCGCACTTCCTGTCGACGCTTGCAAGTTAAACGATACTTCCGCTGTTTGATTCACATTTTTTACCGCTTTTTGCACAGGCGACTTTAATTTATCAACGACGACAAACACAGACCGTTTCCGCTCATCTTTCGGCTTCATTTTTACATATATTTCCGCAACATTGCTTTGTGTCGTTCCGCGAAACGACTGTTCTTGCGTTGAACCGATGAGACTGACGTACGTTTCAATCTCATCGACTTTGTTTAACTCATGTTCAATGGCAGCAACGACGCGCTCTGTCGCTTCTAAAGCATAGCCGTCACCTGTTTGTACGCGAATGGAAAAAAATCCTTCATCCGTATTCGGCAAAAACTGCATCCCTACTTTCGTTAATCCGACGACACCGACGCCAAGCAAGCCAAGTGCGAACAATAACACGATCAAACGATGACGCAACGCCCAACGCACACTTTTCTCCAGCGCGCGCATCGATGCGGAAGATAATCGCGCTTCTTCCCGATAACGTCTGCGCGGACGTAGCCAACGGCTCGCAAGCATCGGCACAACCGTTAACGCGACAAACAACGAAGCAAGTAAACTAAACGCAATCGTTAATGCAAATTCGGTAAACAAATCTCCAATTAATCCAGTAATAAATAATACAGGAATAAATACTGCCACGCTCGTCAACGTCGAGGCGACAATGGCGCTTCCGACTTCGCTCACCCCATCTTTTGCCGCTTCTTTCGGCTCTTTCCCCATCGCTAAATGGCGTGAAATATTTTCAATGACGACGATCGAGTTGTCGACAAGCATACCGATTCCGAGCGCTAATCCACCGAGCGTCATAATGTTTAACGTAAAGTCGGAAAAATACATTAAAACGAACGTCACAATGACCGAATACGGAATGGCGATGCCGATAATGATCGGGCTTTTCATATTGCGTAAAAATAAAAATAAGACAGCCATCGCAAACGCGCCACCTAAAACGAGCGACTGGGCAATATTGCGGATCGTCCGTTCAATGAACTCCCCTTGGTCAAATAATATATCGACATGTACGTTTTTAAATTGTTCTTTTTTCAATAGCTTATCTAGCTGCTTTTGAAACGATTGTGACACTTCCGCCGTATTCGCATCCGCCTTTTGCAGCACGCTCATCAGCACAGATGGCCGTTCATTCGTTCGCGTAATCGTTTGTTGCTTTTGCGAAACAAGCTCGACTTTCGCCACGTCTTGTAGACGAATGCGTTCATTCGTCAACGGATTGATCGCAACAACAAGCTTTTTTAAATCGTCAACCGATTGCACGGTACTTAAAATGCGCGTCGACAATTGCCGCTCATCGATAACAACCGTTTCACCCGGCAGCGACACGTTATTAGCTGAAATCAAGTTAGCGATATCTTGTTGAGAAAGGCGATATGTACGGAGCTTATTCGGATCAACGAGCACTCGCACCCGTTTCGTTAACGTGCCCGATACGTTCACGCTCGCCACACCTTCCGTTTTTGCAAGCTCCGCTTTTAACTGTTGCGCTAATGCGTTCAACTCACCCGTTCCGTCTTTGCTCGTTAACGTCATTTGAATGACCGGAAACTGCGATGGGTCAAACTTTAAAAATCGCGGCTTTTGCACATCATCTGGAAGCGGTGCTTGATCGATGCGCTGCATCACATCATTTTGCATTTCATCAATGACTGTCGCCCATGAAAACTGCAATAAAATGAGCGCTGAGCCTTCCTGGGATGTTGACGTCATCGACTTTAACCCCGGTAACGTCACTAAACTGCTTTCTAACGGCTTCGTTACTTTTTCAAGCACTTCCGTTGGCCCTGCCCCCGGATACGTCGCCACAACAACCCCAACAGGTGGCTGAATATCTGGGATTAACTTCATCGGAATATTTAATAACGATACCGCCCCTAAAAGAATGACGATAATCATCGACACAAACGTCAGCACAGGGCGCCGAATCGAAAAATGGCTAATGCCCATCATATCCCCCCCATGTGTATTCTAATGATAGGGTAGCGAACAGAAAAACAATTGTCAAATTTTAGACTATAAAAATAACCGACACAATGGCCGGTTATTTCTTCTTCACAATCATTTCTTTTTTAAACGAATGTAATAGCGATATGACCATAAAGATCATGATGATTGTAAATGGGAATGCTGCGATAATCGACGCTGTTTGGAGCGCCTGCAATCCACCTGTCCAAAGCAAAATAGCTGCTGTTGCTGCTTGAATGATTCCCCAAGTAAATTTTACCGAGTTCGACGGATTTAAACTTCCGTTTGTCGTCTGCATCCCAAGCACAAACGTAGCTGAATCTGCTGACGTAACAAAGAACGTACAAATCAGTAGAATCGCGAGCCCTGACAAAATCGTACTAAGCGGAAAATGGTTAAAGACAGAAAAGAGCGCCATTTCAATGCCTAATTCGTTCATTGTATTCATAATGTCCGCTTGTTCAAACATTTCTAAATAAAGAGCAGAGCCACCAAACACAGAGAACCATAGAGCACTAAAAATGGTTGGAACGAGCAATACGCCAATCATAAACTCTCGTACCGTCCGTCCACGCGACACGCGAGCGATGAATGATCCAACAAACGGCGCCCAAGCAATCCACCATGCCCAGTAAAAAATTGTCCAAACGCGCGGCCATTCACTTTGTTCGAATGGCCTTAACCGTAAACTCATCGACGGCAAGTTTTGAACGTAAGAACCGAGCGTTGCTGTAAATACATCCATAATAAAGTTTGTCGAACCTGCAAACAGTAAGAAAACCATTAATAGTACCGCAAGCATCACATTCGTATCACTTAATATTTTAATTCCTTTATTGAGCCCTGTTTGTGCAGAGAGCATAAATAAAATGGTAACTACTAAAATGACAATCATTTGGGTCGTTAAATGATTTTGTATATTCGGAGAAAGGTGAGACAGCCCTCCACTAATTTGAATAGCTCCTAATCCGAGCGATGTCGCTACACCAAAAATAGTCGCATATACCGCTAACGTATCGACCGCTATTCCTGTTAAACCGTTCACGCGTTCGCCAAATAACGGATACAATACACGACTCATGACCCCTGGCTCTTTTTTTCGAAACTGAAAATAAGCTAATGCTAAAGCGACAACGGCATAAATGGCCCAAGGATGAAGCCCCCAATGGAAAAACGCATATCGCATCGCTACACGACCAGCTTCTGCTGTTTCTGCTTCACCAACAGGTGGACTGTAAAAATGATACATCGGTTCCGCCACACCCCAAAACACTAACCCGATTCCCATTCCTGCACTAAACAACATACCAAACCATGTTCGGTAACTATACTCTGGCTTTTCATCATCTGCCCCAAGTCGAATGTTTCCATATTTCGAAAAAATCATCGTGATGCAGAAGATGAGGAAAAAGGTTGCTGCTAATAAGTAAAACCAACCAAACTTATGGACTAAAAAGTCTTGTATTGCCGCACTCACTTGTGCTAAATGAAATTGCGGCCATACACTTTCAGGGATGACTCCCCATCCAATAAATAAAATCGCAATAACAATGGAAATGTAAAACACGGGTGTTGTTTCTCGCATCAAATCCCCCCTCTATTTTATCGTGCTTATGGGGATCGTGTTAGCGTCTTCGGGAGTTGATGAGGCATGTGTAGCTATAACCATGGTAACAAAATGGAAAAGGGAAGTCAAATGAGACGACTTCCCCTTTTTTACATATGCTTTTTATGCCAATTCCAAGCAGTTGTAATGATTTCCTCTAACGAACGTGTCGCTTGCCAACCGAGTTCGCGGGCAATTTTCTCGGATGAAGCAACAAGGCGGGCCGGATCTCCCGGACGGCGCGCTGTATATTCAATCGTTGCTTTTTTCTCTGTCACGCGCTCACACATGTCGATCACTTCTTTCACCGAATAGCCGAGACCGTTGCCAAGGTTGTATACAGCCGTCTTTTTCTGATCAGCAAGAAGGGCATGCAAAGCGAGAATGTGCGCCTCTGCTAAATCCATCACATGAATGTAATCGCGAATACATGTGCCATCTGGTGTATCGTAATCTGTGCCAAACACTGAAATTTTATCGCGCAATCCGAGCAAATGTTGCAAAATAAGTGGAATTAAATGCGTTTCTGGGTCATGGTCTTCCCCAATGTCGCCACTTACATGCGCACCTGCCGCATTAAAATAGCGCAACACCACGTAACGTAAATCGTACGCTGAGGCAAAATCGGAAAGCATATGCTCAATCATTAACTTCGAGCGACCGTACGGGTTAATTGGAAGCATCGGACATTGTTCTGTAATGATATCAACATTCGGAATCCCATACACCGCAGCTGTCGACGAAAAAATAAACCGTTTGACGCCATATTCCATCATCGTTTCTAATAACGTTAACGTCGCTGCCACATTATTTTTATAATATTTCATCGGCTCGACAACCGACTCGCCAACTAAACTATTTGCCGCAAAATGCATGACCGCATCGATCGGATATTTTTCAAAAATGCGCACGAGCGTTGCCCGATCCCCTAAATCGCCATGCACAAACACCGCTCGTTTATCGACTAAATAACGATGCCCTGTCGATAAATGATCAAGCACAACGACCGAGTTTGTTTCCACTAACTGTTTGACGACGTGGCTGCCGATATATCCTGCCCCACCAACGACTAAAATCATACAGAAACTCCTTTCAGGCGAATATACGACCATATTAACATATATGGAAAAATCGAGCATCATTTCTTCCTTATTTGATCGCTCTTCTTCCAATCGAATAATATTCGATGGCATATTTTTTGACGTCTTCAAGCGCATAACAATTACGGCCATCAAAAATAATTGGTGTTTTCATTTGCTTGACGTATACAGATAAGTCGAGTTGTCGAAACTCATCCCATTCTGTTAAAATCATCGCCGCATCCGCATCTTTGAGCGCTTCTTCGACATGGCTTGCATATATCACTTCTTTCGGCAATACCGCTCTTGCTTTATTCATCGCAATCGGATCGTAAGCAACAACGATCGCCTGTTCAGCAACGAGTTCACGCGCGATAACAAGCGATGCCGCTTCTCGCATATCGTCTGTATTTGGCTTAAACGACAAACCGAGAAGGGCGATTTTTTTACCTTGAATATGTCCGAAACGTTTTTTTGCTTTTTCAATGAGCTTTCGTTGTTGTTTATTGTTTACTTCAATGACTGCCTTCAACAACTCGAAATCATGATCTATATTTGCTGCAATTTTCGCTAACGCTTTCGTATCTTTCGGAAAACACGAACCGCCATATCCAATGCCTGCACGTAAAAACGATGAGCCGATGCGTTCATCCATTCCCATTCCCGCTGCCACTTGTTCAATATCTGCGCCAACTTTTTCACATATGTTTGCAATTTCGTTAATAAAACTAATTTTCGTTGCTAAAAATGCGTTAGAAGCGTATTTAATCATTTCTGCGCTCCGAATATCTGTTTGAAAAATCGGAATGCCAAATGGACGATGAATGTCCGCGACCACAGCTGCCGCTCGTTCATCATCCGCCCCGATCACAATGCGATCGCCATGAAACGTATCATAAAGCGCTGACCCTTCACGTAAAAATTCCGGATTCGACACGACATCGATGCGCACATGCGGAGCGAGCTGTTGAAACATGCGCTGCATCTCATGATTCGTCCCGACGGGCACCGTGCTTTTCGTCACAACAATGACATCTTTCATCACCGATGAGGCGATGTGTTTCACCGCTTGATCAATATATGTCAAATTCGCTGAACCGTCTTCGTTTTCAGGCGTGCCGACCGCGATGTAAATCACATCTGCTTCGCGATACGCACTCGCACCGTCTGTTGTAAAAAACAACCGATTCGCTTCCATATTTTCTTTCATAAACTGCTCAATCCCCGGCTCATAAATCGGAGAAATGCCTTGTCGCATGCGATTTACTTTTTCTTCATCAACATCAACACACGTCACCCGATGCCCCACATGAGCAAGCGCTACCCCTGTTACTAATCCAACATACCCTGTTCCAACGACGACAATGTTCATTGCTACCCTCCGTGCCTGTCTTTTTTTTTCAGTTTACACAAATGCGAACACTTTTGCACGACACAGCTATTTTGAAAAATATTTTTTAGAAAGTAAGTCATTTTACTTATAAGAAAGTGAACATTTGTCTATGATTATAGTAAAAGGACAGAGGAGGAATAGCATATGCCAACTGCATGGGAAACATTAAAAAAGATTACAAAGTTATCAGATTACGAAACATTACCCGCTTCGCTTCGCCATGAGATTGAACGAACTTTAGAACAAGTAAAGAAAGCCGAAACAATTTATCAATTAAAAATCCAGTTGCGCGGTATTCGTCCACCGATTTGGCGACGTGTGCTCGTCCCAAGCGACATAACATTCGATCAGCTCCATCTCATTATTCAAGAGGCGATGGGATGGGGAAATTACCATTTGTATCAGTTCGAAACAAGTGATGCGATCATTGACGTCCCACATCCAGATGATCGCTTTATGACTCTTTGGAAGGACAAGCTCGATTCACAAAAAACACCGATTAAAAAATACTTAAGTAAAGAGAAACAAAAAGTGTTGTATACGTACGACTTCGGGGATAACTGGGATCATATCATTACATTGGAGAAAATCGAAAAACGAATCGAACCGTTAACACATCCGATTTGCATCAAAGGATCACGAGCATGCCCTCCCGAAGATGTTGGTGGGGTTTGGGGCTACCAAGATGCGATCGATATGATGAAAGACGATACGCGAAAACAAGAGCGTCAAGAGTTTTTAGAATGGTATGACGAATGGTACGGAGACGACTTTGATCCAGAGCGCTTTGACATTGAAGAAGTAAACCAACGACTTGCGACCATTCGCTTCAAGTAGTGTGAAAATGCGAGAGGACTGCTGAAAAAGGACAGTCCTCTCTCGCGTATGAACGTCTGTTAGGAAACGATTTTGATATGTTTTAATTAAGCTTCCCGCAAAAAATGTGTTAGCACCTGTAAAGAAGGATGGCTAAAATTGAAGTGGTCCTTTTCTTATCCGATCATACAAACCAACTAATAATAAAAACAACGGAAAAACCGACGAAAGCGATGATTGTTTCCATCGCTGTCCATGATTTTAGCGTATCTTTCACCTCTAAACCAAAGTAGCGATTGACAAGCCAAAATCCTGAGTCGTTGACGTGTGAAAGAATTGTCGCTCCCGCTGCAATCGCAATTGTAATTAAACCTAAAATCGGACCCGTTAAGTTAAGCGTCTCAATAAATGGAGCCATTAATCCAGCGGATGTCACCATTGCTACTGTTGCTGAGCCTTGCGAAATACGAACGAGCGCAGCGATGATAAAAGCTAACACAATTGGAGGTAACGTAGATGTCGCCATCATATCTGCAAGCACTTTACCGACACCTGAATCGACTAAAATTTGCTTGAACACTCCACCAGCTCCTGTGACAAGAATAATAATTCCAGCCGGTTCAAGCGCTTTTGTCGCAATATCTTGTACTTGTTGCTTTGAAAAACCGCGCTTTCGTCCTAAGAAATAGAAAGCTAATAATGTGGCGATCGTTAAGGCAACAAACGGATGTCCTAAAAACGTAAAGAACGATCGAAACATATTTTTCTCTGGCAAAACAACCCCTGAAACGGTATTCATTAAAATAAGGAGCAAAGGAATGAGAATAATCACCGCAATTAATCCAAAGCTAGGTAAATCCCGTTCGTTATCATGCTCTTTCCATTCCATATACGAAGGAATAGAAGCATGGATTTTTTTAGCAATATACTTCCCAAACAAAGGTCCTGCTATCATCATTGCAGGTACACCAGCAATAAAACCGAATAAAATGACCCAACCTAAATCTGCGCCAATTAAATTCGCAACCGCAATAGGCCCTGGTGTTGGCGGGATAAAACTATGCGTCACCGCTAGACCAGCAAGCAAAGGAATGCCGTAATATAAAAGAGATCGCCCTGTCTTTTTCGCTAAACCGTAAACAATGGGTACAAGAATAATAAACCCAACGTCGAAAAATACGGGGATCGCAACTAAAAACCCAGTAATTCCAAGCGCCCACTGTGCTTTATCTTCACCAAACTTTTTCATTAACGTTTGGGCTAGTCGTTCAGCCCCTCCTGACGCCTCGAGCATCTGTCCAAACATCGCGCCTAATCCGACAACAACTGCGACAAATCCAAGTGTCCCACCCATTCCGTTTTGGATGGACTCAATGACGCTTTTCAAAGGCATGCCAGCCGCCACTCCGACGAGTAAACTAACTAACAATAAAGCGACAAATGCATGCAATTTTGAACGAATAATAAGAAATAACAATAAACTAATCCCTGCGATAACGATGAAAATTAATGAAGATGATGTCATTGCACTCCGCTCCCCCTTGTTTTTAAAGTAAACGCTTACAATTACTAAATCGGTTTAGTTATAAAGTGAATCACCCCCTTTGTTTATACATATTTACTTTGAAAAGAAGAAATGATTTGAAATTCATCTTTTAATCGCATATATAGACGTGTATACAAGTCAAACAATTCCGCATAAATCGCTGTATGTTGTTCATTTGGTGTATGAGACGAAGAAATGCGTAGCCACGATTTCACCTCTTGTAGCGACGAAATATCTCCTTGAGCGTAAAGAGCTAATGCTGCTGCTCCTAGCGCCGATGCCTCATGCGTTTCAGGGACGATTAGCTCTTTTCCCATCATATCGCACAACATTTGACGCCAAAACGGCGACTTCGCAAATCCACCCGATACTCGAATTTCCGATAACGGCCCAACGACATCGCGGACCGCAAGTGCTACCGAAAATACGCTCATACAAACGCCTTCCATGACTGAACGAATAAAATGCTCGCGCTTATGCTGCAAACGAATACCAAAAAATGTTCCACGCGCATGCGCATCCCAATACGGGGCCCGCTCCCCTGATAAAAACGGCAAAAATAACAATCCTTCCGATCCAGCAGGCACACGAGCGGCATATTGTGTCAATAAATCATATGGGTCTACTCCAAGCCGCTTTGCTACTTCTTTTTCTTGTGCCCCAAATTCATCACGCAACCAACGTAATAAAATCCCCCCATTATTTGTCGGTCCGCCAACAACCCATTCATTTTCTGTCAACACATAACAAAACGTCCGCCCTCGTTCATCTGTTTTTGGAAAAGGGGAAATCGTTCGCACCGCCCCGCTTGTTCCAATCGTAATAGCAGCCTCATGGGGTAATACGGCACCTACCCCGACATTCGCAAGCACGCCATCGCTCGCTCCAATGACAACAGGGGTGCGAGAAGAAATACCGAGCTGTTCAGCCCATTTTTTATCCATTCCTTGTAGCGTATATGTCGTAGGAACGAGAGAAGACAACTGGCTACGCTCGATGCCGAGAAACGTTAAAATTTCTTCATCCCAATCAAATGTTTGCAAAGAAAACAAACCGGTGGCCGAAGCAATCGAATAATCAACAACGTACTGATGAAACCATTGATATAACACATACTCCTTAATGGAAATAAACTTATATGCTCGTTTGAATACATCTGGCGCACATTCTTTAAACCACATCAATTTCACAAGCGGTGACATCGGATGAATCGGTGTCCCCGTTTTTTTATACATCGCCACCCCTTGTTCACTTGCTCGAAGCCGTTCAGCTTGTTCGCTACTTCTGTTGTCTGCCCAAATGATGCAGTTCGTCAAAGGTCGGTGGTGTTCATCTACTAACATCATTGAATGCATGGCGACACTAAATCCAATCGCCTTTACTTGCTTTGCGGAAACATGTCCTTTGTATATCGCTCCCTGTATACTTTGCATCACCGCGGAAAAAAGAACGTGCGGATCTTGTTCCGCCCATCCCGGTTGCGGATGAAGCATCGGATATTCGACCGCATGCATGGAGCGAATGCTTCCATCTTCGTCAAAAATGACAGCCTTTGTACTCGTTGTACCAATATCAACTCCGATGACAACTTGACTCATTTTTTTCTCCTCTTTTCTTTGCCGAATCCCTTTCTATGAACATTGGAGCAAGCCGAAACATTTGTGGAGACATCTCACCATTCATTTGCATAAACAACCGTTCTGCCGCTATTTTTCCCATTTCAAACGTTGGCTGTGCAATCGTTGTTAACGAAGGGGTATAAATCGATGCAAATGGAACGTCATCAATACTTATGACTGCTAGATCGTTCGGAATGGCGAGTTGGTGTTTTTTCACGAACGCTAATACTTCCATTAACGTTAAGTCATTTATCGCAAATATCGCCTCAGGCAGTTTATTACTGTTAAAAAGAGCTTCTAATCGCTCCGGGATGCGCTTCACATGCTCGGTAATAACCCACTCTTTTTCCACTGAAACACCGTGATCACGCAACGCATGATGAAAAGCTTCGATGCGCTCTGTACGTGGAATGACGTGTGGAGCAAATGGCGGTGCAACAAGCCCAATATGTTTATATCCTTGTTCAATGAGATACTGTACACCTAACTGAACAGCACGCTCATTATCCAACAAAACCGAATCCGCATCGATCCCCGCAACTGTACGGTCCACAAACACAAGCGGTAAGCGCGCTTCTTGCATTTTTTTATACAACTCTACATTTTTTCCTGTCGGGAAAATAATAAACCCATCCACTTGTTTCGCCCATAACATATCAATATATTTTCTTTCTTTTTCAGGATCGTCATCTGTATTACAAACGATGACATGGAAATCATGTTGTTGACACATATCCTCAATTGCACGGAGCACTTGCGTCGTTAACATATGCAAAATGTTGAAAACAATGACGCCAATCGTCGCTGTTGATTTTTGTTTTAAACTACGGGCGAGAACATTTGGGCGATATTGTAATTCCTCAATTGCCTCCGCAATGCGCCTTTTCGTTTCTTCGCTCATATATTCATATCTTTTATTTAAATATTGCGATACTGTACTTTTTGAAACATTCGCCAGTTTTGCTACGTCCGCCATCGTCACTTTCCGCACCGTATTCATTCCCCTTTACTAAATCGATTTAGTAAATAAACCGGTTTAGTTGTATTATATATGAAATTGAAAGCGTTTTACAACCGAAATATTTCGACACATTCCATTTTTTACGATCAGCCATACGTTTGGCAGATGAGTGTACACAAAAAAACCGCCCCTTGCCTCATTACTTAGGCTTCTGGCGGTTTTACCATTTCACGATATTATTTTACTAATTCCAAAGGCACAGGAATAAATTTTTCTACCGTTTCACCTTTTATGACTTTTAGTGCCGTTTTGACAGCATTTTCACCAATCAACTCTGGTTTTTGGGCAATCGTTGCAGCCATTTTCCCTTCTTGTACAGCTTTTACAGCATCATCTGTCGCGTCAAATCCGACGACGATGACATCTTTCATTCCTTGTGCTTCAAGCGCTTGTAACGCACCTAACGCCATTTCATCGTTATGCGCAAATACTGCCTTAATGTCTTTTTGACTTTGAAGAATATTTTCCATGACCGATAATCCTTTTGCGCGGTCAAAGTCTGCCGGTTGTTTTGCGACTACTTGAATATTGCTTGCTTTGTCAATCACTTGATGAAATCCTTCTCCACGTTCACGAGCAGCAGATGAGCCTGGAATCCCCTCTAACTCAACAATATTTCCTCCATCTTTCAATGCTTCAATAATGAACTCACCTGCCATTTTTCCTCCTGCAACGTTATCTGAAGCAATATGGGCTACCACTTCGCCACCATCTGCGCTACGGTCGACTGTAATCACTGGGATGTTTGCCTTGTTCGCTGACTCAATCGATGATGTCACAGCACTAGAATCTGTCGGGTTAATTAAAATAATATCTACCCCTTGTTGAATTAAATCTTCAATATCGCTCGTTTGTTTTGCTGGATCATTCTGTGCATCAACAACCGTTAACGATACATTTGCTTCTTTCGCTGCTTTCTCCGCCCCTTCCTTTAACGTCACGAAAAATGGGTTGTTTAACGTAGAAATCGATAAACCAATTTTTACATCGCCTTCTTCTTTTTTCTCCGTGCTGTTCGTTGAAGTGCCGCTGTCTAACGAACAACCAACAAGTCCCCATACGACAAACAAAATCGCTGTCAACATGCTTACAACTTTTCTCATGATTCTCCCCCGCTTTGTTTAAAATTTTATATCAAACTTCTTTGCGGCGATCTAAAATAACCGCAAGAAGAATGACAACGCCTTTAATTACTTGTTGGTAAAATGAAGAAACATTTAATAAGTTCAATCCATTGTTTAATACGCCAATGATTAACGCACCGATTAGTGTACCAAAAATCCATCCTTTTCCACCTGATAAACTTGTACCTCCTAACACAACTGCTGCGATCGCATCGAGCTCATAAGCAGTTCCTGCCGTTGGCTGAGCAGAATTCAGGCGAGACGTTAAAATTAAGCCCGCTAAAGCAGCTAAGCCGCCTGTTAAGGAATAAATCCAAATTTTCAAGCGATCCACGCGAATTCCTGACAGCCGCGTCGCCTCTTCATTTCCACCAATCGCATACGTATGGCGACCAAATGTCGTTTTCTTTAATACAACGTAAAGCACGACGTACACGACAAGCATCAATACAACAGGTACGGGAATACCTAAAAAATATCCACGTCCAATCATTTGAAAAGCAAGTTCATCTGAAAATCCTGTAATCGGCCGTCCTTCCGTATACACAAGCGTCGCACCGCGGAAAATAGTCATTGTCGCCAATGTGGCGATAAATGGTGCAACTCTACCCTTCGTAATAATCACACCATTAAGCGCCCCCATAGCGAGTCCCGCTAGAATACCGATGATCATCGCGACAAGTCCGTTCGTACCATCCGCCATAAATCCGGCTGCCAATGCACTAGAAAGCGCTAAAACAGAACCTACAGATAAATCAATTCCGCCTGTTAAAATAACAAATGTCATACCGAATGCAATTAACGCATTAATGGATACTTGCCGAAAAATATTCAGCCAGTTATCAAACGTAAAAAAACTATCGCTTAAAAAAGCTAGTATGATACAAAGCAACAATAATCCCATGAACGGTCCGAGCTTCGTTATATTTAGCTTCCAAACATTTGTTTTCTCCTGGACGATTGGCTTTTGCATTATACGTCTCCCCCTGTCGCTGCGCGCATAATCGTTTCTTGATCGACATTGTCGTTATCGAGAATCGCCGTTATTTTTCCTTCATGAACAACCATAATCCGATCACTCATTCCAAGTATTTCAGGAAGTTCCGACGATACCATAATGATCGCAACCCCTTGCGCAGCTAGTTCGTTCATAATCTCGTAAATTTCTTTTTTCGCACCGACGTCTACCCCACGTGTTGGCTCATCTAAAATAAGAAGACGAGGATTCATCGCTAACCACTTTCCAAATACGACTTTTTGTTGATTCCCCCCACTTAACGCTTTCACTTGTATTTCAGCGGTAGCTGCTTTAATATGAAGTCGCTCTATTAAAGAACGGACAAGTTCGTTTTCTTTTTTGTCATCAATGAATCCAGCCGTCGCAAGCTGCTCCGATCTCGGCAACGTTAAGTTTTCACGAACCGTCATTTGTAAAATAAGACCTTTTCCTTTTCGATCTTCGGTAATAAAAGCCATGCCATGCTCGACAGCTTGCCGTGGTGATGCAATTTTCATTGGTCGTCCATCTATATAAATCGTTCCTGCATCGATTTTTCGAACACCAAAAATCGCTTCCATGATCTCCGTACGACCAGCACCCATCAACCCAGCGACTCCTAAAATTTCTCCTGCATGCACCGCAAATGAAACGTTATGAAACACTCCGTTTTGTGTTAACCCTTCAACGCGAAGTCGTTCTTCACCAATGCGGACACTTCGTTTCGGAAAGCGTTCTCCGATTTGTCTGCCGACCATCATATGAACAATTTCATCAAATGTCGTTTCACGTATTTGCTTCGTTCCGATAAACTGACCGTCGCGCAACACCGAAATACGATCGCAAATCGTAAAAATTTCTTCCATTCGATGCGAAATATAAACGATCGCAACCCCTTGTTGTTTTAACGTACGAATGACGTTAAAGAGCGTTTGAATTTCTCGATCGGTTAACGCCGCTGTCGGCTCATCCATAATTAAACATTTAGCATTTGTTGATAATGCCCTAGCAATCTCAATAATTTGTTGTTTTCCGACGGATAATTGGCCTGCAACTTCATTCGGATCGATGTCCATACCAAGTTTTTGTAAATATGTTCTCGCCTCATTCGTCATTTCTTTTTGACGAATCCATCCTGTTTTCCCGATCGTATGTTCACGTCCTAAAAATACATTTTCTGCAACTGTTAACGTCGGAATGATGTTCAGTTCTTGATGAATAAACACAATGCCGTCTCGCTCCGCTTCTTTTGGGTGCCGATAATGAACCTCTTTGCCATCTACCGTAATCGTCCCGGCATCTTTTTCATACATCCCCGTCAATATTTTCATTAACGTCGATTTTCCTGCTCCATTCTCCCCCATGAGCGCATGCACTTCTCCTGCACATACTTCAAAATCGACTCCATCCAAGACGAGATGTTGATGAAACGCCTTTTTAATTCCTTTCATTTGAATGAATGGCACGTCTCTCTCCTCCTTAAAAATTAACGCCGGAGTGAAGAATCATATTGGCGTAAGGAGTCGCTTCTCCTGTACGAATCACCGCTTTGGCTGATTTCATCATTTCTTTTAGTTGTTCATGGGAAACGATATGTGTCGTCGTGTTCGTAAATCTCTTCTGTATTTCTTGGTACATGATTTGATTGTGTGATTGCATTTCTTCCGCAATGGTAATCGCTTCAATCTCCAATTCTTCTAAAATGGGATCGAGTACAGATAAAAAGGACGGAAAGCCTTTAACAACGGATAAATCAATGCGCGTCACTTCTTCCGGAATTGGCAACCCACAATCAGCGATGACAATCATATCTGTATGCCCTAGCGAAGCAAATACTGTATTTAGTTCTTTATTTAATACCCCACGTTTTTTCATCATTTTCACCCTTTCTCCGCAAGAAACGACTCAAGTTCTTTTTTTGTCGGCATTCCCGTTTGCGCCCCTAACTTTGTTACTGAAAGTGCTGCTGCCGCGTTCGCATAACGGCAAGCTTCTTCTAATGCCATACCTTTACTCAACGCCACCGCCAGCGCCCCGTTAAACGTATCCCCTGCCCCTGTCGTATCGACAACTGGTACGTGAAACCCTGGAATACGTATCCATTCACCGTTTCGCTGGAACGAAACGCCGCGTTTCCCTTCTGTCACGATAAATTTGTGCGCCCACTTCTCTATCGCTCTCCCTGCTAGCACAATATCTCTTTCGTGCTCATTTGGCGTTAAAACATCTACTTGATCGAGTAACATGTCTGGAAGCGGCTGCGCTGGTGCTGGATTTAAAATGACGCGAACACCGTGCCGTTTTGCGATCCACACCGCCCGTTCCACAACAGAAAGTGGAATTTCCAGCTGAAGAAGGCAAACATCACTTTTTGCGATCTTCTCTTCCCATCGCTCTGGATCATCTGGGCATAGTGCATGATTGGCCCCAGGAACGACGATGATACGGTTATCTCCTTCCGAAATGACAATTGTCGCAATACCCGTTTCAATATCTGTAACCGGTTTCACACCGTCAACAAAAATTCCTTCTCTCTTTAAATGCTGAAGCAACTCTGTTCCAAACGCATCAGCACCAACAGCACCTATCATATGAACGTCCGCACCAAGCCGTGCTGCCGCTACCGCTTGATTCGCTCCCTTCCCCCCAGGGATGAGGCGAAACATTTCCCCTAGTACCGTTTCGCCTTGTAGCGGCATTCGTTTCACAATCGTTACTAAGTCCATATTCATGCTTCCAATGACTGTGATTGTCGGCTTTCTCACGATTTTCCCCTCCTGTTCGTCGACTCTCGCTCAATAAGTGTAACAGGCAATACGTAATGAAGCTGCTCAATGAATTGACCTTCAATTTTTTTCACTAAAAGCCGTGCTGCAATCGCTCCCATTTCATAAATCGGTTGTGAAACGGTCGACAGTTCCGGTGTCGTCATCTCTGTTAATGGGATACCGTCATACCCAATGATTGCCACATCTTCCGGGACACGTAGCCCGAGTTGTTGAACAGCTTTTAGCGCTCCAACCGCCATCGCATCGTTCCCAGCAAAAATTCCATCAACTAGATTTGTTTGAAGAGCTTGTAGCACCGCTTCTTTCGCTTGTCTTAGCTGATAATTTCCTTGAATGATGAGCGCTTCTTCCCAAAGCCCTAAACTTTTCATTTCATCCCGATACCCGTAAAAACGCTGCATCGCGTTTACTACATGCGCCGGACCTTGAACATGGGCAATTTTTCGGCATCCGATGTCATACAAATGCCTTGTTGCTAGCCTGGCTCCATGATAATTATCCGCAATGACCGATGGAAAGGAATGATCTGACGGCCGGTCAAGAACGACGATTGGAATATCTAACTCCATCACTTCCTCCATAGCCAGTTGATTCGTCGTTAAAATCATGCCGTCTACACATTTTTGCTTTAGCACGTCCATATATTGCTTCTCTTTTTCGCTTTTTTCATCGGAATTGCACAAAATAACCGTATAATCGTAAATGTTCATCACATCTTCAACAGCACGAACAAGTTCAGGGAAAAAAGGGTTTGAAATATCGGGAACAATAAGCCCGATTGTTTTTGACGTTTTTTTAAATAACGTCCGTGCCACTTCATTCGGCTTATAGTTCAATTTCTCAATCGCTTTTCGCACCCGTTTTTCTGTTTCTTCATTCACATAACCGTTTTGGTTCAACACACGCGAAACCGTTGCGACCGATACCCCTGCCAACTTAGCAACATCCCGGATTGTAGCCATATTTGTTCTCCACCTTCGTTTTCTGTAACCGGTTACATATAATATAGCAGAAACTTTCAAATACAAGCAAGTATTTCCTATGATTTTTTATCGACAATATTCGTAAAAATAGAACCATTTCTCCCCATCACTCTGTACAAACATATTGCTTCTCGTTTCATTGAGAGAGTTTGATAAATTTCAACTTAAACTATATACATCCAAATTGACATTTTAACCTCTGGTTTACACAGCACACCCAATGCGGCGTAACACCTCATCTGGATGCTGTAAGACATGTTGTTCAAACCGAGTAATCGACTGGGCGATGTCTTTTTGATCTTTATGCAAGATGTTGGCGATGACTTCGTCTTTCAGCCACTTCCACAACCGTTCAATCGGATTCAAATGAGGCGAATACGGCGGGAGAAAAATAAAATGAAAGGCATCGCCTTCTTCGCTTTGAAGGAAGGCTCGAACCATGTTGGCATGATGAATACGCGCATTGTCCAACACAAGCACGATGAATCGGTCGGAATATTTCTCTTTTAACAGGCGCAAAAAGTCGAGGAACGTTTCGGCGTTGGCGGATGATGCGCGATGAAACACGACATCACCTTGTTGCACGTCGACGGCACCAAAAATGGATACGTGGGCGTGATGACCGTAGCTTGGCACTTGTTTTTGATTCCCTACTTCTGCCCATGTCGTACGAAGCGCTTGATAGGCGCGAACATGCGTCTCATCGACATGAAGCAGAACGATTTCTTCCGTGATTAGTTTTTTTTTATAAACTCAAGTTCTTTTTCAAACGCCGCTTGAAGTACAGGATCGCCTTTGACGAGCTTATAGGTCGGACGTGTCCATGACAAGCGAAGACGATGCAACAACTTCCGAATGCCTTCCCGTGACATCGAAACACCATAGGTTTGTTGGATGTAGGACT
>NZ_RXXX01000042.1:0-25549 GCF_011006755.1 Anoxybacillus sp. MB8 | reverse complement strand
TGGGATTGTTTGTGTGGTTACTTACATTCTACAGGAAAAGTGCTCTTTTTTCTATGTTTTTATGGATATTATTGGTTAATCAACACACGTGTTTTTCTGCTAATAACACGTACGATTCGTAAGGCGTCACGTGAAAACATGGATGAATAAACGCTGCTGCCTGCTGCTGAATGGCAGCGACTACTTTTGGGTGACAATGTCCAACGTTTTGTACACCAATCCCCCCCGCAAAGTCGATATATTCGCGACCATCTATGTCGCGAATCATTGCTCCTTTTGCTTCTTTAATAAAAATTTCCGTCACATTGTATGGCGCTCTTGCAACCGCTTCTCTTCTTCGTTCCATCCAATTCGACATGATCTCTCCTCCTTCGACAAATAAAAAGCCAGTTTAATCATCGTGATGACACAATGACTAAACTGGCTGGTGCTTATGCGTTGCTCGCCGATCAGACGAGTAAAATAAGCTCCACAGTTTTTGCTTATTTGCTTTTATTTTAAGACAATCTTTTTAATTTTGTCAAACTATTTTTAAAATAAAAAATATTTACAAAATAAATGTGTTGTTTTATACTGAAAATAGCTAACCCCACCAAACAACTGACCGTTTGGCTTCGGGTAGCAACGTAACTTTTTTTGTTAAAGAACTGTTCCGATTCGACCGACTTTCTTTTCGAAAGGCACGCTCGAATCGTTTATGCCAGTTCCTTTCCTGTACGTTGTAGGGAGGGACTGGCTTTTTTATTACGAAAATGGAGGTGAACAAATGGCCGGAGCTTTAGATGGGATTCGAGTAATTGACTTAACGCGCGTTCTTGCTGGTCCATATGCCACAATGATTTTAGGTGATCTCGGGGCAGATGTCATAAAAATCGAGGCACCTGGTGGATCAGATGATACGCGATTTTGGGGACCACCGTTTCAAAACGGGATGAGCGCCTACTATGCAGCGGTCAATCGAAACAAGCGAAGCATAACTGTCAATTTAAAAGATGAAAGCGGAAAAGAAACGATTCGTCAACTTTCGAAAACAGCCGACATCATCATTCACAATTTTAAAACCGGAACGATGGAGCGGCTTGGGCTCGGGTATGATGATCTGTCAGCCATCAATCCGCAACTCATCTACTGTTCAATTACTGGATTTGGTGAAACAGGACCGTATCATCATTTAGCTGGCTATGATTATATTATTCAAGCGATGAGCGGCTGGATGAGCATTAACGGGACAGAACAATCCGGACCATTAAAAGTTGGCGTTGCGGTCACAGATATCTTTACCGGTCTGTATGCAGCGATCGCCGTACAAGCAGCACTCATCGCCCGACAAAAAACAGGGAGCGGACAAAAAATTGATTTAAGTTTATTTGATTGTGCCATTAGTGCACTTGTAAACGTTGCGTCGAATTATTTAATGTCCGGTGAAGTGCCAAAACCGTTAGGAAACGATCATCCAAATATCGTTCCATACTCGACATATGAAGCAAGCGACGGTTTGTTTGTTGTCGCAGTCGGAAACGATCGGCAATTTCAGGCGCTATGCGAATTGCTAGAAGATCAATCGATCGGTGCAGATGAGCGATTTCGAACAAATGCCGGCAGAGTCGCTCATCGTCACGAGCTAAATCGCCGGTTAAACGACGAATTAAAAAAGAAAACGCGCGCGCAATGGCAACAATTGTTTGAACAAAAAGGCATTCCTTGCGGCCCTGTGCATACGCTCGATCAAGTGTTTCAACATGCACAAACGCGCGCACGAAACATGCTTATCCACATGAATCATCCAGATGTTGGAGCGTTAAAACTTGTCGGCACACCGTTAAAGTTTTCACACACACCGGTCACATATCGGTTCGCACCACCCCTTGCAGGAGAACATAACGATTTATTTATTAAAGGAGGAAACAAACTTGATGAACTTTGATTTTACTCCAGAACAAGAAATGTTGCGACAAACTGTAAGAAAATTTGTTGATAAAGAAATTTTACCCCACATAAAAGAATGGGATGAACGAGGCTATTTCGATCCAAACATTTTAAAACGTCTTGCGCAATTAAACTTAATGGGCGTATGCATTCCAGAGCAGTACGGCGGAATGGGGATGGATTACAATTCTCTAGCCATCGTATGTGAAGAGCTTGAACGTGGAGATACTGCGTTTCGCACAGCAGTTTCTGTTCATATCGGACTTAATAGTTTAACACTACTTCAATGGGGAACAGAAGAACAAAAACAAAAATATCTCGTGCCACAAGCAAAAGGGGAAAAAATTGGGGCATTCGGATTAACCGAGCCAAACGCCGGTTCAGATGTTGCAGCTATTTCCACAACCGCTGTACGCGATGGAGATGACTACATTTTAAACGGACAAAAAACGTGGATTTCTCTTTGTGACATTGCCGACCATTTCATCGTTTTTGCTTACACAGATAAATCAAAAAAACATCGCGGTATTTCTGCTTTTATCGTTGAACGGACGATGCCTGGTTTTTCATCACGTGCCATCAAAGGAAAACTTGGCATTCGTGCAGGCAATACAGGTGAGCTATTTTTCGACAATGTCCGCGTCCCAAAAGAAAATTTACTCGGGGAAGAAGGAGAAGGATTTAAAATTGCGATGTCCGCGCTCGATAACGGACGATTTACTGTTGCTGCTGGGGCTTGCGGCTTAATTATGGCTTGTTTAGAAGCAAGCGTGAAATATTGTCACGAACGAAAAACGTTCGGAAAAGAAATTGGCCGCCATCAACTCGTACAACAAATGATTGCGAACATGGAAGCAGGGTTGCAAATGAGCCGTTTGCTCGTATATAAAGCAGGATTTTTAAAAAATAAAGGAAGACGAAATACGCGCGAAACGTCGTTAGCGAAATGGATGGCATGCGACTTTGCAAATAAGGCAGCTGACGACGCAGTACAAATTCACGGGGCTTACGGCTATTCCAATGAATATCCTGTAGAACGATATTTACGAAACTCAAAAGCGCCAGTCATTTACGAAGGAACGCGCGAAATTCATACGATTATGCAAGCGGAATACGTGCTTGGCTATCGTCAAGATAAACCGCTCCGAAAAATGCTTCCAGCTTGGGAAGAAAAATAGAAGGTGGCTCGTGTCACCTTCTATTTTTCTGCATGCATCTTTTCTTCTAGTTTACAATATTGTTTATACAAATCTTTTAATGCTGCGCATAACGCTTGATTTGCTTTTCCTAAATACCCTTCATGTAATTGAGCGAGCGGCTCGTCAATCCCATCTTTTAATGAATGTCCTTTTAACAACCGCGCCACATAATCACGGCCGTGTTCTGTTGCTAACGTACAAGAAGCATCAACGATGACACCGTACTTTTTATCTACCTCTGCCGTAATTGTCAACGTATCAAACACGCTTTTTGCCGCCATTCCTGAAGGCAATCGTGCATGACCGGCAATGAATTGCGTATTCATTTTTTTCACTCCCATCATCGTTTTACTTCTTTCATTATAACGGAAGCTTGTTTTCCATTTACGAACAACCTTTCGACAAAATTCTTTAAATTTTCATAATTCCACCTGTACTTGCGGACGTGACGAGCTTCGAGTAGCGAGCTAAATAACCTGTTTTTACTTTTGGTTCAAACCCTTTCCAATTCATTTTTCGTTTTTCCCACTCTTCTTCTGGAACATGTACATCAATTGTTCGTTTAACAATATCAATCACAATATGATCTCCATTTTCCACAAATGCAATCGGGCCTCCTTCAGCCGCTTCTGGTGATACGTGCCCAATCGATAGTCCACGGGAAGCCCCTGAGAAACGGCCGTCCGTAATGAGCGCTACTTTCGTCCCTAATCCCATCCCGACAATTTGTGATGTCGGTGCTAACATTTCTGGCATACCCGGTCCACCTTTTGGCCCTTCATAACGAATAATGACGACATGCCCCGGCTGTACTTTTCCTGCTGCAATTCCTTCAAGTGCTTCTTCTTGAGAGTCAAATACAATCGCCGGTCCTTCATGGCGTGTAATTCCTCCTTGAATGCCACCTGTTTTAATAATTGCACCGTCTGGGGCTAAGTTGCCGAACAATACAGCTAGTCCACCTGTTTCTGAATACGGACGGTCAATCGGACGAATGACTTCATAGTTTTTCACTTCGCACCCTGCAATGTTTTCGCCAAGCGTTTTTCCAGAGACCGTCAACGCATCTAAATGAAGTGTGCCTTCTTTTTTGGACAATTCATGTAATACGGCAGACACTCCACCTGCTTCATGTAAGTCTTCAATATGCATATCCGATGCTGGTGCAAGTTTTGCTAAATGCGGTACGCGGGCCGCAACTTCATTAATGCGCTCAAGCGGATAATGAATGCCTGCTTCATTCGCAATCGCTAACGTATGTAGCACCGTATTTGTTGAACCACCGAGAGCCATGTCAAGTGCAAACGCGTTATCAATTGCTTTTTCGGTCACAATATCACGTGGTTTAATATCGTGCTCGATTAAATACATTAACTGTTGAGCCGAACGGCGCACAAATTCTTTTCGTGCCGGATCAATGGCTAAAATCGTACCGTTACCCGGCAGAGCTAAACCAAGCGCTTCAGCTAAACAGTTCATCGAATTGGCTGTAAACATCCCTGAGCAAGAACCACATGTCGGACAGCCGTACTGTTCAAGTTCTTGTAACCCTTTTTCGTCAATTTTTCCTGCTTGATACGCCCCCACTCCTTCAAATACAGAAGAGAGCGAAATTTTTTTCCCATCGCTTGTCACACCTGCTTTCATCGGCCCCCCGCTTACAAAAATGGTTGGAATGTTTAAGCGCATCGCAGCCATCATCATACCAGGTGTAATTTTATCGCAGTTTGGAATGCATACCATCCCATCAAACCAATGCGCAGAAATGACGGTTTCAACAGAATCGGCAATAATTTCACGGCTCGGCAACGAATAGCGCATGCCAATATGTCCCATCGCGATGCCGTCATCCACTCCGATCGTATTCATTTCAAACGGTACACCGCCTGCTTCACGAATCGCTTCTTTCACAATTTTCCCAAACTCTTGTAAATGAACATGTCCTGGAATAATATCAATATACGAGTTGACAACCGCAATAAACGGTTTATTGAAATCTTCCTCTTTTACCCCTGCCGCGCGCAATAAACTACGATGTGGCGCACGGTCAAATCCTTTTTTAATCATATCGCTACGCAAAGCAAATCCCTCCATCTTTTCTGAACTTGTTAAACATTGTAACACTTTTTTAAATAAAATGACAATTCCAAAAATAAAAATCCCTCTATCTACAAATATCGTAGACAAAGGGACTAATCCGTTGTTTATTGATCGCAATCTATTTTATCTTTATGTTTTTTTCGCTTTTGTTCATGAAAAAGATGAATTAAATCGCTAACATCTTCTAACTTAAATTGAAGTAACATTTGATTTTTCAGCACCGTCCGTAACGTTCGCTCAACAGATCGGTTGACTTTCAATAAATCATGAAGCGTCTGTGCTTTCGTCCCACTTGCACTCGTTGTGAGGGTCCCTAACACGGCTTGCAACTTTTCTGCCTCAGCATTCATAATATGCGCCAAACTTAATTCCTCTAATGCGATTGATGCAAGCAACAGCGACAGCACATCTTCTTCATCTAAATCAATGTCCGGCTTAATATTAGGGATGTTTGGAAAAGACAAGTAGATCATCTCCTTTTTTTCAATGATACAACAATCATATGCACAAAAAGAGGAGATGATTCATTTCCCTAAGAAATCGTCAACTTCTTTCGCCGCTTCCCGACCTTCATGAATAGCCCAGACGACAAGACTTTGTCCACGTCTTGCATCACCTGCGACAAATACCCCTTCGACATTTGTCTTGTATCGTGACGCTTTTACTTTTTTGTTTTCTGTTTCTACTCCAAATTGTTGTAAAAGCGATGGCTCTGGTCCTTCAAAACCGATGGCAATCAGCACGATGTCACACGGCCATACTTTCTCTGTACCCGGAATTTCTTTAAATGCAATACGCCCATGTTCGTCTACTGTTTTTTCCATTTGAATCGTATGCAGTTCTTTTACGTTCCCTCTATTATCACCGACGATTTTTTTCGTTTGAATGCAATATTGACGTGGATCCGTGCCAAACTTCGCTTCCGCTTCTTCATATGCATAATCAACGGTAAAAATAAGCGGATATTGTGGCCACGGATTATCATTTGCACGGTCAGTCGGCAATGCGGGGTGTTTTCCGAACTGAACAACGCTTTTACATTGTTGGCGAAGCGCTGTTGCCACACAGTCAGCTCCCGTATCTCCACCACCGATGACGATAACATGTTTATTTTTTGCATCAATAAACGTTTCTTCTTTTTCCCCCGTCAACAACCATTTTGTTGTTCGGGTTAAGTAATCCATCGCAAAATGAACGCCATCTAGTTCACGTCCTTCTATAACAAGATCGCGCTGTTTTTGCGCTCCAATACAAAGAACAACCGCATCATATTGTTTCTGTAACTCATCGACGGAAATATGCTTTCCAACTTCTGTATTCGTGATAAACGTAATTCCTTCTTCGCTAAGCAGGCGCACACGCCGTTCGACGACATCTTTTCCAAGTTTCATATTCGGAATGCCGTATGTTAATAATCCCCCTATGCGATCGGCACGCTCGTATACAGTGACAAAATGACCTGCTTGATTTAATTCGTCTGCACATGCTAAACCCGCTGGCCCTGAGCCGATCACAGCGACTTTTTTTCCCGTTCGCTTGTTCGGAATGCGCGGTTGAACCCAACCTTCTGCGAATGCTTTGTCGATGATTGCTCGCTCAATTCCTTTAATGGCCACCGCCGGATCGGAAATAGCTACGGTGCACGATCCTTCACACGGTGCTGGACAAACACGTCCCGTAAACTCTGGAAAGTTATTCGTTTTTGCTAACCGTTCAAACGCTTCTTTCCAACGTCCACGATATACAAGGTCGTTCCATTCTGGAATGAGATTATGAATCGGGCAACCAGATGTTAAACCATTTAGTTCCATTCCCATATGACAAAAAGGAGTACCGCAATCCATACATCGCGCTCCTTGACGTGCTAACGTTTCATTTGAAAACGGAAACGTATATTCGTTCCAATCATGTAAACGGGAAAGCGGATCACGCTTTTTTTCTTCCTCCCGTACATATTCCATAAATCCCGTTGCTTTCCCCATCGTTCTCCCCCTTTCTTTTTTTACAGAAGCGATCGCTTACTTCGCGACCGCTTCGATCACTTTTTCAGCGACGACACCTTTTTTTCTTGCGACCGTTTCAAACGCTTGAAATACCGCTTCGTCATGCGACAGCCCGCGTTGCTTCATCGCCTCAATCGTTTCAATCATAAGCTTATAATTTTTCGGAATGACTTTGATGATGTCTTTCACAACTCGTTCCCAATTTGCAAGCACATACGCTGCTTTCGGGCTTTCTGTATATTCGTAATGTTTCATAATCATATGTTGCACATCTCGTATTTCGTTTTCATCTACTAACGACTCAAATAAAACGAGTTCACGGTTCGCGCGTTTTTTCCACGCATCGTCATCAGCAAGTACGTATGCTATGCCACCGGACATTCCAGCGGCAAAATTTTTCCCAACAGAACCGAGGATGACGACACGTCCGCCTGTCATATACTCACAGCCATGATCACCAACACCTTCAACAACGGCAACAACTCCGCTATTGCGAACGCAAAAACGTTCCCCAGCTCGACCGCGAATGTACGCTTCACCGCTTGTTGCACCGTAAAAAGCCACGTTTCCAATAATGACTTGATCACTACATGCAAACTCCGCTTCATGCGGTGGCCGAACGATTACTTTTCCGCCTGACAGCCCTTTTCCGACATAATCGTTCGCATCTCCGATGAGCGTCATCGTCATTCCTTTTGGTACAAACGCCGCAAAACTTTGACCGGCTGAGCCGTGAACATGTAGCCGGATCGTATCTTCTGGAAGACCTTCTTCTCCGTATCGTTTTGATATTTCACTCCCAGCCATTGCACCGACCGTGCGATGAACGTTGCGAATCGGGACATGTAACTGTATCGGTTTTTTATCTTCTAGCGCTTTCTTTACCGCTGGCAAAATCATCGTATGATCAAGCGTTTCATCGAGACGATGGTTTTGCGGTTTAGAAAATGTTCTCGGTCCGTCCACTTGATACAACAGGCGCGATAAATCAAGATGTTTCGCTTTCCAATGTCGTTTCGCCCGCTCACTTATTTTTAATACATCTACCCGTCCAACCATTTCTTCGATCGTGCGGAAACCGAGTTGCGCCATCATCTCACGCACTTCTTGGGCGATAAAATACATGAAATTGATGATATGCTCTGGTTTCCCTGTAAATTTTGCTCGCAACTCCGGATTTTGTGTCGCTACACCAACAGGGCACGTATCTAAATGACAAACGCGCATCATGACACACCCTAAAACGACAAGCGGAGCCGTCGCAAAGCCAAATTCTTCAGCACCAAATAATGCGGCCATCACAACATCGCGACCAGTCATTAATTTTCCGTCTGCTTCTAATACAACACGATCTCGTAATCCGTTTAACATAAGCGTTTGATGCGTTTCGGCTAAACCGAGCTCCCACGGAACCCCGGCATGTTTAATGCTCGTTTTTGGCGAAGCGCCCGTACCACCGTCATATCCGCTAATGACGATCACATCGGCACCACCTTTAGCCACTCCTGCCGCGATCGTGCCAACGCCAGATTTTGCAACGAGCTTCACACTAATGCGCGCATGACGATTCGCATTTTTTAAGTCATAAATGAGTTGAGCTAAATCTTCAATAGAATAAATGTCATGATGCGGTGGCGGTGAAATAAGTTCCACACCTGGCGTAGATCCACGCACGTTTCCAATCCACGGATATACTTTATTAGAAGGAAGTTGTCCCCCTTCCCCCGGTTTTGCACCTTGCGCCATTTTAATTTGTAACTCATCGGCATGGACTAAATAATGACTTTTTACACCGAACCGTCCCGATGCAACTTGCTTAATTGCACTGCGACGAAAATCACCATTTTTATCTCGTACATAACGCCGCGGATCTTCTCCACCTTCTCCGCTATTGCTTTTTCCACCGATGCGATTCATCGCAATCGCAAGCGTTTCATGAGCTTCTTCGCTCAATGAACCATATGACATAGCCCCTGTTTTAAATCGACGTACAATCGCTTCCACAGGTTCTACTTCTTCAATAGGAATCGGTGTGCGCGTTTCGTCAAACGTAAATAAATGACGTAAAAATGTCATTTGCTCTTCGTTTGCCATTTTCGAATATTGTTTAAACAGTTCGTAGTCATTTTTTCGACATGCCCATTGTAACGTATGAATCGTTTTCGGATTAAACGCATGATGTTCACCGTTTTTACGCCATTGCAATTCACTTCCAGAATCTAATGTTTGATCATAAGATGTGTGGAACGCTTGCATATGACGCATTTTTGCTTCTTGAGCAATTTCATCTAAACCGATTCCGCCAATTTGTGATGCTGTTCCTGTAAAATATTGCTCAATCACATCTGCACCAATACCGACCGCTTCAAAAATTTGCGCCCCACGATAGCTTTGTACGGTTGAAATACCCATTTTTGACATCACTTTCACAACGCCATCCGTCGCTGCCTTTTTATATGCTTCTACTGCCTTTTCGTATGTGGAGTGAAGCACTCCTTTTTCGATCGCTTCGCGAATAGTCGCAAATGCTAAATACGGATGAATCGCATCTGCCCCATAACCGATTAACGCGGCAAAATGATGTACTTCACGCGCTTCTCCGCTTTCAACGATTAAGCTTACTTTTGTACGCGTCCCTTTTCGAACAAGATGTTGATGCACTGCGCTGACCGCAAGAAGGACAGGAATAGCTACACGTTGTTCATCTATTGATCGATCAGATAAAATGAGTAATGTCACACCAGAAGCGATGGCTTCATCTGCTGCTTCACATAATTCGTCTAACGCCTCTTTTAAGTTATCTGTAAAAACCGTTGACAACGTGACGCTAGCAAATTCGCGATACGGACTCATTCGAATTGCCCTTAATTGTTTGTCACTAATAATCGGGGACTGCAAACGAATGCGCCGAGCAGCAGACGCATCTAGATTTAACAAATCTCCTTCCTTGCCAAGCAACGTCACTGTTGATGTAACGGTATATTCACGAATGGCATCGATCGGCGGATTTGTTACTTGCGCAAATAGTTGCTTAAAATAATTGAACAAGCTTTGTGGCCGGTCGGACAAAACCGCTAACGGTGTGTCATTTCCCATCGCCCCTGTCGGATCTTTTCCATCTGTCGCCATCGGCATGATCGTTTTTTCAACATCTTCATACGTATACCCGAACGCTTTTTGTTTCGTGACGAGATCGTCAATTACTTGTTCATCATCGTCAGTTGTAAATTGGTCAATTGAAACGATTTGTTCGTTTACCCATTGACGATACGGACGTTCATTAGCAATTTGTTTTTTCACTTCTTCATCTGATATGATCCGTCCTTGTTCGAAATCAATAAAAAGCATTTTCCCAGGGCTTAATCGTTCTTTATACAAGACGTTTTCTTGTTCAACATCAACAACTCCAACCTCTGATGAAAAAATAATATAGTCATCTTTCGTCACATAATAACGAGCAGGGCGAAGACCGTTCCGATCTAAAATCCCTCCAATTTGTTTTCCGTTCGTAAACACGATCGCTGTCGGACCATCCCACGGCTCCATTAGACAGCTGTAATATTCATAAAACGCCTTCCTATCCTCGTCCATCTCTTCATCCCAATACCACGGTTCAGGAATGAGCATCATCGCCGTTTCAGCGAGCGATTTTCCTGCTAACACAAAAAATTCAAACGCATTATCAAGCATAGATGAATCGCTTCCGTTCGTATCTAAAATCGGAAGCACTTTTTGTAAATCTTCACCAAAAACATGTGACGTAAATTGCTTCTCCCGTGCCATCATCCAATGAATGTTGCCACGCAACGTATTAATTTCTCCATTATGGATTAAATAACGGTTCGGATGCGCGCGCTCCCAACTTGGAAATGTATTTGTACTAAAGCGAGAATGAACGAGCGCAAACGCAGAACGAAATCGCTCATCTTGTAAATCGATATAAAAGGCATCTAACTGCTCCGGAGTAACTAGTCCTTTGTAAACAATCGTGCGACTTGATAAACTCGCAAAATAATATTCATTGTTTTTTACGACTTTTTCTGCTCGTTTACGAATGACATATAACTTTCGCTCAAAGTGTTGTTCATCTGTCACTTCATCGCTCGCTGCAATAAAAAGCTGGCGAATAAACGGACGACTTTTTTTTGCTAATGTTCCGAGTTTTTCGACATCAACGGGCACATCTCGCCATCCGAGTAACGTTTGTCCTTCTTCATGGATGATATGAGAAATTTGATGCTCTAACATCATTCTTTTTTGCTCGCTATGCTCAAAAAAGAAAATCATCCCAACTCCGTAACGTCCTTTCGGAGGAAGCGAAAATGAACAAACGTCCCGAAAATAATCATCAGGAATTTGCACCATGATTCCAGCCCCGTCACCTGTTTGCGGGTCGCTTCCTTGACCGCCACGATGTTCTAATTGCCGTAGCATATGAAGACCTTGCTTTACAATATGATGGGACGCTTCACCTTTTAAATGAGCATATAAACCGATCCCACATGCATCATGTTCAAACTGCGGACAGTACAATCCTTGCGCTCTTGGTAAACCTCTCATGTGAATCCCCCATTCCGTCATCATGTATGTATAATTGTAGATTTCAATAATCATACAAACAATATATAATTTAGATAACATTCATCTCATTTTGAGAACTGTGGAAAGGAATAGAAAATATGGAATTAAGACAACTCGTTTATTTCACGGAAGTTGCGAAACGGGAACATGTGTCAGAAGCTGCTGAAGCATTGCATGTTGCGCAATCCGCCATCAGTCGCCAAATTGCCAATTTGGAGGATGAGCTTGGAGTCAAGCTGTTTGAACGAGAAGGAAGGAATGTGAAATTAACACCGATCGGGCGTCACTTTTTACAACATATTGAATTAGCACTAAAAGCGATCGACTATGCGAAACAACAAATTGAGGAATATTTAGATCCAGAACGCGGAACGATTAAAATCGGCTTCCCAACAAGTCTCGCTAGCTATACGATGCCGATGGTCATTTCTACGTTTAAACAACAACATCCACACATTTCCTTTCATTTACGCCAAGGGTCGTATAAATTTTTAATCGAGGCGGTGAAAAAGCGAGAAATCGATTTAGCTTTTTTAGGTCCTGTTCCAACAGAGGAAAAAGGTATTCGAGGGGATATTTTATTTACAGAGTCGTTCGCAGCGCTCATTCCAAAAGATCATCCTCTTAGTCAAAAACGAAGCATTGCACTAAGTGAATTGCGACACGAGCCATTCGTCATGTTTCCAGAAGGATTTATTTTGCGAAAAATAGTAGAAGATGCTTGTAAACAAGCAGGCTTTTCTCCAATTATTTCATCGGAAGGGGAAGATTTAGATGCGATCAAAGGGCTCGTTTCAGCAAGTATTGGCGTCACTTTATTACCAGAAAGCACGTTTTATGAGACAACTCCACGCTATACAGTGAAAGTGCCGATCGAACTTCCGCTCGTTCGTCGCAACGTCGGAATTATTTTACCGAATCACGATCTAGCACCATCTGTCAACGTATTTTATCAGTTCGTCAAACAATTTTTCGCCATGTTAGATCGATACCAGTAAGCCAGCTGATGTGCTAGCTGGCTTACTGTATAACTACACAGATAAATCGATACCAACAACCCCAACAACACAACCTTCTTGAACAATTGGTGCTGAAATGGTCAAACACGGCCGTTTTGTCAACGCTGATGTATATACAGAAGAAACGTACACATTGCCTTTAATCGCCTCGACAAACCACGGCCGAGCTTTGGCATTGACAAGACCTGCTGGAGGATTTGAGTAAATAAATGTTCCGTCGATTCGATTTGACCAAACGGCCTCGACATTTTCGTTTACGTGTAAAAATTCATTTAAATACACTTCATGTTCACTCGCATCCAAACGATCAAACGGATAAGATTGTACAAATGATGTAAGTTTTTCTTTCATTCGTTCAATGACACGCAAGTCCATAGAGAACGTTCGTTCATGGTCATCTTTTTTCATCATGACTTGTAATTCATTTGATGTTTTTTCAATCGCTTCATTCACTTTTAACATTTGTTCGACATTTTTATGCTGTATATCCATATGTTTCGCTACTTCGTGCGCATAGTTTTTATTTTCTGATGCCATCGCTGAAATGTATGCAAGCAAAGCTGAAATTTCTTGTACACTCGCTGTCTGCCCTTCAACAGATTGTGCCGATTCGTGGGCCAATGCAGTCATATCATGCAACCGTTCTTTAAACCCAACCATAAGAGATAATACACGGTTCATTTCGCTTGATCCGTTCTCGATTTGCTCATTTTCTACTTCTACCATTCTCATCGTCGAATGAATCCCCGATTGGATAGAAGATAAAATATTTCGCGTTTGTTCTACTGCCACAGATGTTTGATTCGCTAATTTTCCTACTTCATTTGCAACAACCGAAAAGCCTCTACCGTGCTCCCCGGCGCGTGCCGATTCAATATTTGCATTCAAGGCTAAAATACCCGTTTTTTGAGAAATTGAAGCAATCGTTGACAAAATGTGGCGAATTTCTTGTGACTGCTTAACTAACAACTCCATCTGACTAAGTAAAGCATAATGACTCGTTCGCAACTCATCCATGTCAAGTTGAAGTTTTTGTAATGAATTCCATGCCACAATAAGCTCATTATAGGACGCTTCACTGTACTCATGAATGCGACGGGAAACATCGGAAACTTTCAATGCTGACGACTCGATGACTTTCGTTTTTTCTTCCACTTGCAGCGTATAACTTACTGTTTTTTCTAAATGGTCAACAAGTTGGAACGTACTTTGTTGCGTTGCATTAGACGTATGATCAAGTGAACTAGCAGCTAGTTTCATTTGTTCAACAACCGCTTTTAATTGATCAACCGCCACTTCGATTTGACTTAGTATTTCACTCGACTTCTCCTCTCCAGCTTCTTCCACTTTCAATCTCTTCTTTATCAAAAACATACACACGCCCCCTTATGTTATATTTAATAACATAAATATAACATAAGAAGTGAATAAAACAACTATTTTTTCTTAATATTTTGAAATATGTGTTACTTTTCTTCACAACATGCTTTTTCAGAAAACACCCACATACGACTTGTCGAACCAATTTTATCCTGATCATTGTCGCTATCGTTTTGTTTAAAGCAATCGGAAACATTTCACTGAAACGATGCAACATCATGATCGTCACGATAAGAGAACAGAGGTTTACGAGAAAAAAGCGAACAAATTGTTTTTTCCCCCTCCCGCTGATCGAAACGTCCACGCTCAATTTCATATGTAGCTATTGATCACTCCTACGCTATAGCCAAATATTTGTCACATACGGCACATAAAGTGCTATGAGGGATTACTCATCCCAACAACAATAAAACGAAAAAATGGAACGATATTATTCCATATCATGCAACACCTGCTGAAAAAATTAAAAGTTCATATTGGATTTTTATGTTAATATAAAAAGGTGAGAAATTTCAACTCATGCAAAAATGTCCATAAATTTAACAAAAGGAGCTAACGAAATGGAGTATAAAATTGAAACGATCCCATTTGAATTAACACTAGTAGGAAAAGGGTACCGCGTAAAAACAAACGAAGCATTTCAAACGATTCCTTCACTTTGGGCTCATGCCGAGAAGAATGGATTGATGCAACAACTTATTGATTTGTCATGGGAACAGCCAAAGTGCACACTTGAAGGACTGTTAGGCGTTTGCGGAAGAGATGCAACAATCACAGATGAGGAGTTTGTTTACTTCATGGGGGTACGCTATGACGGAGAAGTGTCAAACATGGAACGAATGACGATTTCGCATGATACATGGGCGGTTATTCCAAATATTGACGAAGCGTGGCAGCAATTATATTCGCAATGGCTCCCTGCTTCTCAATATAAGCTCGCTCATTTTCCTTGTATCGAATGTTATTATCCGCCAACTCACCATCCGGAAAATGAATTGTGGGTTCCTGTTATCATGAAACCATAAAACAAACCTATGCCAAAAGAACCATAAACGGTGGGCTCCTTTGGCATGTGGGTTAAAAATAAACATGCGCTATACCGATGACACTAGCTACTGTCACCGGACTAAGCAAAGTAGATAAAAATACAGCTTGGGCTGCATATTCGGGATGATGATTGTATTCTAGCGCATATAACGCTGTATTTCGCGAACAAGGATATGCACTCGCAATAAGCAACGCTTGGGCTGTAATTCCTTTTATATGTAAAATCAAAATGATTAAAAAAGCGATGAAAGGAGAGAGAATTAGCCGACTACCAATCGTTATAAACATGAGACGCGGAATACGTTTCATATTCATATAAGCAAGTTGAGCACCTAACGTCAACAAAGCAATCGCTAAAAAAGCATCAGCGACATGCTCAAGCGGCTGCCAAAGAAACGATGGTACAGAAATATGAAAAACTCGGAAAACAACACCAAAAATAAGGGCATAAATAATCGGGTTTTTTAAAAATTCTCGAGTCATTTTCCCTTTCTTTTCACTTGCAGAAATAAACTGAAACAATCCATACGTGTTCGTTAAAAAGTTTTGAAAAATCGTTACGACAATTTGGATCGACAAACCTAGTGGCTCTTGGCGAAAAATAAGTTGGCTGACTGGGATACCAAAATTACCAGAATTGTTAAGCACCATTGTATTTTGAAACGTTGCCCCTAAACTTCGATCAAGCTTTAGCCATCTTGCCATCATCGCACTAAGCATAATAAGCGTCCCATTTTGTAGAACGAGAAAAAAGAGGATGTTCAACAATACATCACTTGTTATGTCGCTCTCATAAATGTTTACAAACCCAACTGCCGGAAGCAAAAAATATGTCGTTATTTTTGACAACGTATTCATATCGAAATGAAACAATCGATGCAAATACGCCCCTGCACCAATCAACAAAAACAGCGGTAAAATGACATCAATCACAATGCGGATAAAAATGTCCAATGGAAGTCCCCCTTTTATGTATTACTTCCTTGCACTCATCCATCCTTCGCGCACCTGAACGAAAACGGCTCTTGTTTCAGACGACAAGAGCCAAAATTGTTCGATTGTGCACTCTTTACCGATTTCGGTTGAAAATAATAAGCTTTAACTCTGTCATTTCTTCTATTGCGTATCGAATACCTTCGCGCCCAAATCCGCTTTCTTTTACCCCGCCATACGGCATATGGTCGACACGAAACGTTGGAATGTCATTAATAAGCACCCCGCCGACATGTAGTTTCTCTGCCGCTTCCCATGCGGTATGAACATTGTCTGTATATATGCCTGCTTGCAACCCGTAGCGCGAATCGTTGACAAGCTCAATCGCTTCGTCGACAGATGAAACTTTATTAATCAACACAATCGGTGCAAACACTTCTTGGCATGATACCTTTAATGTTGGTGATGCGTCTAAAATGACTGTCGGCAACAATATATTTCCTTGTCTCTCCCCACCGATTGCAACGGTAGCGCCTCCTTGTTTCGCTTCCTCGATCCATTGTAACGAACGCTCCACATCTTTTCCAGAAATAAGAGCCGAAACGTCTGTCTTCGGATCAAGCGGGTCACCAACTTTCAACTGCTTCACCGCTGCCACAAACTTTTCGACGAATTCTTTATACCGTTTTTCATGCACATAAATACGTTGCAAGGAAATACACACTTGTCCCTGGAACGAGAAAGCACCGACAACGCATCGCGGAATGATTCGATCAACGTCCACTTGTTCATCAATAATGACGGCTGAGTTTGACCCTAATTCTAGCGTCACGCGTTTTAAGCCAGCTTTGTTGCGAATAGCGATTCCTACTTCAGGACTTCCTGTAAATGTGATCATGCGAACACGCGGATCTGTCACAATTTGATCGCCAACTGTTTTTCCGCTGCCTGTCACGACATTGAGTGCCCCTTTTGGCAATCCTGCTTGTTCAAACAACTCCGCGATAAAATACGCAGAAAGTGGCGTTTGGCTCGCAGGCTTCAATACGATCGTATTTCCAGATGCAATCGCAGGGCCTAGCTTATGCGCTACTAAATTCATCGGAAAATTAAACGGGGTAATCGCTCCAATCACTCCAATCGGTTCTCTGACCGTAAAAGCGACACGATGTTCCCCGCCTGGCGCAGCATCAAGTGGAATCGTCTCCCCATGAATTCGCTTCGCCTCTTCCGCCGCAAATTTATACGTTTGAATTGTCCGCGCTATTTCCGCTTTGGCGGTTGTGATTGGCTTTGCGGCTTCTTTCGCGATGATCGTAGCCGCTTCGTCCGCACGCTGTTGCAATAACGTCACGCCCCTCTCTAAAATGGCCGCGCGTTCATGTGCAGGCATCTTCGCCATCGTTCGTCGCGCTTCATCCGCTGCCGCAATCGCCCGTTGGACATGTTGTTTTGTCGCAATTGGAATGTGTGCCAATACTTCCCCATCATATGGCGCCAAAAGTTCAGCGTACGACTCTGCTTCTACCCATTCTCCGTTAATGTAAAGCTTCTTTTTTTCTATCATTGTTCTCCCCCTTTCTCATCTCCCTCAATCAAAACGGCTCATAACAACGCTGAAGGATAGACGCTCTTTATTTCTATTCTTTTTTTACAATTTATAATCCTTCATGATTTAACTAAAGCAAAAAAGCCCACTTCATCAAGTAGGCTATAATCGTTCATTCATTTGAAACAACGCAATCGCACGTTGGCGTTGTAATGAATGGTCTACTGTCGGCGCAGGGTAATCGACTTTTATGTTACTTTTCCATGGCTCATGAATATGCGCCGAAGGGAGAGAAGAAAGTTCTGGTACATATGTGCGAATATACGTGCCGTCTGGGTCAAATTTTTTCGACTGTTCAATCGGGTTAAAGACGCGAAAATACGGTACAGCATCTGTCCCGACAGAAGCAGCCCATTGCCATCCCCCGATATTTGATGCTTCATCGTAATCGATTAACATGTGCTGAAAATATTGTTCACCCATGCGCCAATCAATCAAATAATCTTTTGCTAAAAATGAAGCAACGACCATACGGAGACGATTGTGCATCCATCCTTCCTTTTTCAACTGGCGCATCCCTGCATCGACGAACGGAAAACCTGTTTTTCCTTCTTTCCACGCTTCAAAACGTTCGTGATCACGCAACCATGGAAGATGGCGATACTTTTCAATAAACGCTTCCGTCTTTGTAAACGGAAAATGTGCATAAATCATATGATAAAAATCACGCCAAGCTAGCTCTTTTATATACGTTTCTACCGCTTCGTCATAACCGTTGCCAAATTGTTGCGCAACCGCATGAAAAACGGTGCGAATAGAAATCGTCCCGGTTTTTATATGTGGAGATAAACGACTTGTTCCTGTAACGCTCGGAATATCTCGTTTCCGATGATAAGATGGGAGTGCCGTATCGATAAACTGCTGTAAAACATGTAAAGCGTCTTGTTCGCTCGTATGTTCCCAACGTTTCGTACATTGCGCAAGCCACATCGTAAACATACGCTCATCTTGTTCGGAGAGCGGCGTGATATGTAACATATGAGCACGTAACAAATCGATGTCTACTGAAAGTGGAAAACGTTTCGGACGTTTTCGCCATGCGCGGTAATATGGTGTATATACTTTATAAGGCGTTCCATCTGCTTTTCGTACCTCAAATGCCCCATGCATATGCGCATCATCATATGTATACACTTCCACCCCATGCCTTTGTAACAACGCCTGAACATCATCATCCCGCTCTTTTCCGCGTCCAACTTCGTCTTTATTAAAAAAAATCGCACGCATATTTGTATGATAAATGAGGCGAGTAAACACTTGATCCGTATCCCCGTACAATACATGCATGTGAATGCCGTATTCACATAATGACTGGCGAAACCGCTCAACTGTTTGAAAAAAATATTCATGATGATACGTTCGCTCTTTCGCGAAATAAGGATCAAAATGGAAGAAAAAAAGAAGCTTTCCTTCCCTTTCTTTCGCCCAACGAAGCGCATGAACGAGCGCTGTATGATCGTGTAATCGAAAATCTCGGCGAAACCAAACAACAGCTGTCTGCATATATCCCACCCTTTCATATGTTACGTGTTTTTATTGTACAATATTTGTTTAATAATTGTATAATAAAAAGAAAAAAGAAGGTGAACATATTGTACGATGTCATTGTTGTTGGAACAGGATTCGGAGGGATGACCGCAAGTGCGCTGCTTGCAAAAAAAGGATATCGCACACTCTCGATCGAAGCTGCCAGCGAACTCGGTGGATGTGCAGGAAAGTTCGAGCGACAGTCGTTTCGTTTTCAAGCAGGCGCTACACTTGGGATGGGATTTGAAGAAGGCGGCGTATTTTCACAACTATTTCATGAACTCGACATATCTCCCCCTCCTGTTCATTTATTGGATACGATCATGGACGTACATTTTTCGGAACGAACGATTCGATATTACCAACAAAAAGAACGTTGGTTTGACGAAATTGCCCGACAGTTTCCAAAAGATAGCGCAGCCATTGTTCGCTTTTTTGAAGAGATGTTTTCTCTGGCGGATGCGATGCTTTCGTTTGTATATAAACGACCGATCGTTCCTCCCAAAACGATCAAACAGTTATTTCAAGCGATGCAAAAAGCAGATCGCAAGCTAATAAGCGCAACACCATTTTTGTTTCAATCGATTGCGAAACGACTCCAACATTACGGCATTCGTGATGAAACGTTCATCGCTTTTTTAAACGGCCAACTCGTTGACAGTGTGCAAACAACGATTGAGCGTTGTCCCGCTTTGCTTGGCGCCGTCGCCTTAAGCATATTTCATCGCGGAGCGTTTTACGTTGAGGGAGGGCTTGCAAACGTTGTTCATGCGCTTGCGGAACGTTACAAACAGCTTGGCGGAGAACAACGGATGCGTGAAAAAGTCGTATCCATTCGTAAACAACGTCATTGGCTTGTGACGACGAATCGAAAACAAACATATGAAGCGAAACACGTTGTATTTAATGGCTCTCTGCATAGTATTTTCTCCATTTTAGACGATTCAATAAAACGCATATTTTCGATTCGTGAAGAAAAGGAAAAAAAGCGCCCAGCTTGGGGAGCATTTACAATTTATCTTGGCATTGATGACAATTTACCATCAGATCGTTTATACCATCAATTTATTGTTGATCAAACAAAGCCGATGAGTGAAGGAAATCAATTTTTATTGTCCGCTTCCGCACCGTTCGATCGACAAATGGCGCCTGTAGGAAAACGTTCCATAACGATTTCGACCCATACCGAACCACTTCATTGGTGGGATCGTCATGCGTATGATGAACAGAAAAAGATGCTTACAGAACAAATATTGCAACGTGTCTACAAAACATTCCCTTTAACGAATATACATGTTCAATTAGTCGGCACACCTGTGACATTTTCTCGTTTTACTCATCGGGCGTTCGGAAAGGTAGGAGGATATATTCCAAACGGTGTTTTCAGTTTATTGTCTACGTATTCACCGCAAACAAATGTTGAAGGATTGTGGCTTTGCGGAGACACGGTATTTCCTGGCGCAGGCTCACTCGGCTGTGCATTGTCAGGATGGATTGTGGCGGATGGCATTTCAGCAAGCAAATAGCTCTATGCACAACACATAGAGCTATTTGCTGTTTATTTCTACTAGGATCGTTGTTTTTATTTTTATAGCCACTTTCGGATATGTTAGCGCTTGCGTAACAATAGCATTTGGCGCTGGTTTTCGCTCTTTATACGAGACGATCGCCTTCCCTTTTTCGTATCGCACATCGATGACTTCAATCCCATATCCGCCCGTCCTTCTTTCACCAAGATGAATAACAACATACGTCACACCTTCTTGTTGAACGGCATACGTTTGAAATTGTTTATGCTGTTTTTCATACAACGCTTTCACATGTTGTGGAAGTTGTTCGGCTGTAACTAATTCGTATGCGATAGGCTCTCCTTCTTTATACGCATATTGTTTCTCTGCTTTCGATACACTGCAAGCAGAAAGAAGAAAACTCATTAACATAACGATCCATTTTTTCATTTTCATATTCCCCTTTCTTATGCTATTGTACGCACAGAACACAATAAACAAACAATAAAGCTTTTAAAAAAAGAGCCCCTAGGTAAAACAGGAGCTCCGAACATGACTCATTTACACGAACAGTTTTCTTTTTTCTTCTTCATTCATAAAGTGATATTTTTTCTCGACATACACTTGATGCCAAACCATGAAAGTAAGTACGGTCCATATTTTTCGGCTATGATCTGCTTTGTTTTGACGATGTTCCTCTAGCAGACGATACAATACGTCTTTATGGAATAGATAATCTGTTTCACTTTCTTTTATCGTACGTTTCGCCCAGTCATATATTTCATCTTTTAACCAGTGCCGAATGGGAACAGGAAAGCCTAGCTTTTTGCGATGTAAAACATGATCTGGAACAATCCCTTCTGCTGCTTTCCGCAAAATATACTTTGTCGTTTTATTTTTCACTTTCATTTCCGGAGCAATTTTTGCGGCGACTTCAAATACTTTTTTATCGAGGAAAGGAACGCGTAATTCTAAAGAATGTGCCATCGTCATTTTATCTGCCTTCAATAAAATATCGCCTCGCAACCATGTGTGAATATCAATATATTGCATCCGATTGATCGGAGGATATCCTTCTGTTTCATGGTAAAACGGCGCGGTAATGTTTGTGTATGCTATATGTTGATCGTATGCTTTCAGCAACTCCTTTTTTTCCTGTTCACTATACATTTTCGCATTGCCGATATAACGTTTTTCGATTGGGGTAATCCCGCGTTCAATAAAACTTTTTCCCTTTACTCCTTCTGGCAATACTTTTGCGATCATTGCTAAAATGGAGCGTATGAAATTCGGCATTCGTTCAAATATTTGTAAAGATTTTGGTTCGTGATAAATGTTATATCCCCCAAACAATTCATCTGCTCCTTCACCAGAAAGAACAACGGTTACATATTTCCTCGCTTCTCTTGCTACGAAATAAAGAGGGACAGCTGCCGGATCTGCTAATGGATCGTCCATATGCCATATAATTTTCGGCAATTCCTCCACATATTCGTCCGGAGAAATGACGTAACTAATATTTTCAACCCCTAACTTTTCTGCCGTTTCTTTTGCTACATCAATTTCGTTAAATCCTTCTCTCGCAAATCCGACTGAAAATGTTTTGATATGCGGATGAAATTGTTTCGCAATAGCTACAATGAGGGAAGAATCAATTCCTCCTGACAAAAATGAGCCGACCGGAACATCGCTACGCATATGAATACTTACCGAATCAAACAACGCTTGTCGAATTTCTTTGACAAGTTCACTTTCCGATTGATTCGTCGGATGAAATGTAGCTTTCCAATAGCGCTGGATATTTAATTTCTCTCCTAGTTTTTTCTTCATATAATGTCCAGGCTCTAGCTTGCGAATATGAACGGACATCGTCAATGGCTCTGGAACATATTGAAAAGTTAAATAATGTTGCAAAGCTTCATGATTTAGTTCGTCGTGTTCAAGAGCATATAAGATACTTTTCTTTTCGGAAGCGACAAATAGATGATCTTCTTTTTCTACATAAAAAAACGGTTTAATCCCGAACGGGTCACGTGCTGCGAAAATTTCTTTTTCTTGTTTATCCCAAATAACAAATGCAAACATGCCACGAAGTTTATTTACTACGTTTTCTTTTTCAATACTATATAAAGCAACGATCACTTCTGTATCAGAATGGGTAGAAAACGAACACCCGTTCTTGATTAATTCGTCACGCAACTCGACGTAGTTGTAAATTTCCCCATTAAATATAATCCAATATCTCTCATTTTCATAACATAGGGGCTGATGTCCATTTTCAAGATCAATAATGCTTAACCGCCGAAACCCAAAACTGACGTATTCATCAAAAAAATAGCCATGATCATCAGGACCACGATGAGTGATCAGATCGTTCATGTTTTGGAACGTTTCTTTCCAGTTACTATTTATCTCTTTCGGGACATCAGAAATATAGCCAACAAAACCACACATCCTACAGTTTCCTCCATCTAGTCGTCATTTTGCACATGAGAATGATTGAACTTGCTGTTTCGTTTTTGTTATTTTATTTAAACAATAAAATGTGGAGAAATGATGAACAAAAACTCTCATTCACACAAAAGACTATACCATAAATTTTGACCACTGTCTTTATAAGCTTTTCTCCATACATTTTGCACATTTCTTTTTTATGATGATGTTACGATACAAGTTTATGGAGGGAAAGCGATGAAGAAATTATGGTTAGGAACCGTATTGGTAGGAGTCATTGCGCTGAGTGCAGCTTGCTCTAATTCGATGCAAGGACACGATATGTCCAACATGCATACGAAAAAAGAAACAACTTCCAATAAAGAGAATTTGCCTTTGGCAAATGATACAGAGGCGCTATCCGGAAAAGAAATTCATCTGACTGCGAAGGAAACATTATTGCAAATCAACGATCAAGTCCAGTTCCCGGTATACACGTATAATGGATCGGTACCAGGAGCGCAAATTCGCGTAAAGCAAGGAGAGCGAGTAAAAATTGTTTTTAAAAATGAATTGCCTGAACCGACCGCCATTCATTGGCACGGCTATCCTGTCCCTAATGATCAAGATGGTGTACCTGGGGTGACAATGGATGCCATTAAACCAGGGGAAACGTTTACGTACGAATTTACAGCGACTGTACCTGGAACGTACTGGTACCATTCGCATCAAAAAAGTGCCGAGCAAGTGGACAAAGGATTATACGGTACATTGATCGTTGAACCAAAAGAAGGAGAACAAGTCGATCGAGATTACACGCTCGTATTAGATGAATGGATGAGCCAACAACAAGCATCAACGACGGAACAAGCCAATCATACAAATATGCATCACGGCAATAGCCCGATGATGCATGATATGAGTATGTACGATATTTTCACGATTAACGGAAAAAGCGGCCAAGCGATTGAACCACTGAAAGTGAAAAAAGGCGAAAAAGTGCGGCTTCGCCTCATCAACGCAGGGTACATGTCTCATAAACTCCATTTGCATGGACATTCATTTAAAATTGTCGCAACAGACGGACAGCCATTAAACGATCCGCAACCAATCAAAGATGAACTGTTGAATATCGCTCCAGGTGAGCGTTACGATATTGAGTTTATCGCCGATAATCCAGGAGAATGGTTATTAGAATGCCATGGAGATATGAAAGGTACTGATGGCATGAAAGTAAACATTCAATACGAAGGCCAAACAAACAAGACGGACAAAACAAATGCTAAAGAAACGCTTCCTGTTGTCGATATCACAACGTACGGAAAATACAAAACAGGGCCATTTACGCTAGACCAAACGTACGATGTAGAGTACACGATGGATTTAGGAACGGCTATGGACAAAAATGGGATGGTGTTCACGATCAATGGAAAAACGTATCCTAACACAGCGCCAATCAACGTGAAAAAAGGCGATGTTGTCAAAGTAAAACTAGTGAACAGCTCGCCAATGGACGTCCATCCGATGCATTTACACGGCCATTTCTTCCAAATATTAAGCAAAAACGGGAAGCCAGTCACAGGCTCTCCATTGATCAAAGATTCGTTGAATATAAACCCTGGAGAAGAATATGTCATCGCATTTCAAGCAGACAATCCGGGAAATTGGATGTTCCATTGCCATGACTTACATCACGCTTCCGCAGGAATGGTGACAGAACTAAAATACAAAGACTACAAATCAAGCTATACGCCAGATCCGAACGATACAACGAATAAAGGGGAGTAAGAAAAGGCGCCCTCTCCAAATAAAAAGACTGGAGGGGGCTTTTAACCGTGCATAACATTTGAAGATTAATTTTTATTTAACAACTGTTCAACATGCTGTTTTAGCTTAGGAATCTTATTTCGAACAACATCCCAAACAATTCGGTAATTAATGGAGAAATAACCATGGATCATCATATCCCTCATACCAGCCATCTTTCTCCATTCGATATGCGGGGATGCCTGTCTAATTTCTTCTGGAATGTTTTTAGCTGCTTCACCGATTACTAATATGTTTTTAATGACCGCATCTGATATTAAGTCATTATCTAGAAAATCATCATAAGAAAGCCCTTGGGTGTACTTCTCAATTTTTTCTGCAGCAACTATATACATGCACTTTAAGATAATGACTTCTGTATGAACACCTTTTTCTATGGTTATACTGCTCCTAAATACCCACGTATAAAAGGAGCGGAAATGGCATGAAACGTCTGAAAATCACAAATGATCACGGT